>CAZBHC010000001.1:0-71362 GCA_964491775.1 uncultured Dehalococcoidales bacterium
TGATTCATCTAATTCTTCGGATTGAACTGGTTCTACTTCTACTCTAGGTGGTTGTATCCATGCAACCCTTTCAGTGTCAGAAGAGACTAATTCAACCCCAGGAGGTAATTTCAAATCTTTTGTAGTTATAGATAACTCAATTGATTCAAGCACTATACAGTCAACTTGAATTTCAGCAGGAACATCAAAAGGTTTAGCTCTTACAGTAACCTCATATATTCCTTGCGTTACTACTCCAGCACCACCTGCTGTACCTGGAGCACTTTCTTGATTAAAGAGTACTAATGGAACGGGTGCATCTACTGGTTTTTCAGCATCTACTCTAAGAAAATCAACATGTTGAATATTTCCTGATACAGCATGGCGATCCACATCTCTTATAAGTACTACTGTAGAACTTTCATCTGTTTTAATTGTTACAGGTGTAGTTCTTCCAGCTGTAATAAGAGTATTGGTTAGAGGTTTTATTTCTGCTTGTAAGCTAAGAGAAGGTTGACCTAAACCATATACATGTATAGGTATTATACCTTCACGTCTAAGTGCACGGTTTTTTTTTCCAAAAGCCGTTCTATTGTTAGCTGTAATTTCTAATTGATCCATTTGATTATGCTATCTAAAAAAACAATACATTAAATCCTAACATGTATTTATCTATATTTTTAGTAGAAAGTTACGTTTTTATAAAGATCATAATAGGTAGAAATTAAATTCTCTAAGATACAAAATAGTAATCATAATGTTAGATAAGTAGTAGTAAATACTTATAAATTTTACTTTATCTTATGGACATATTGGATTATATGGAAGATATATGTTGTTTAAATAGATAAAATTATGTAAGTAAAATTTTTATAATTTTGGTAAATGTTATGAATGAAAATGGATTAAAATCTTTAACCCCCCTTCAGGTGAAGAGATACAGCAGACATATTATAATGCCTAATGTTGGCAGCGTGGGGCAAAGAAAACTAATCAATTCACGAGTGTTAGTTGTCGGAGCAGGTGGCTTAGGATCACCTGTATCACTATATCTATCTTTAGCTGGAGTAGGGACCATAGGTATTATAGATTTTGATGTAGTAGATGTTAGTAATTTACAAAGACAAATTCTTCATTCTGATAGTGACGTAGGTAAACGTAAAGTTGAATCTGCTAAAGAAACTTTAGAGAATCATAATCCTGAAGTAGATGTTATAACACATGAGCTTCCCTTAAATTCTGAAAATGCTATGGAGATAATATCTCAATATGATATTGTGATAAATGGGGCTGATAATTTTGCTACTAGATATTTAGTTAATGATGCTTGTTTTCTACTAAAAAAACCTTTAGTTGACGGAGCAATTTTAGTATTTGATGGACAAGCAACTACTTATATACCTGGACATGGTTGTTATAGGTGTATGTTTCCTGACCCACCTCCGCCAGGTGAGGTTCCAAATTGTGCTGAAGCAGGAGTTATTGGTGCACTACCTGGATTAGTAGGTTCTATTCAAGCTTTAGAAGCAATTAAACTTTCCTTAGGAATTGGTGAAACATTAACAAGTAGAATGTTATTAATTGATGCTCTTTCTATGGAATTTCGAGAAATTAAAATTCGAAGAAATCCTGATTGTAAACTTTGTGGAGATAATCCAGAGGTTACTGAGCTAATCGATTATGAAATTTTTTGTGGAATATAGAATTTTTTTAGATTCTTAGATATAAAATTTAGTAGGACTGATTTTTGACTAAACTTGAAGAAAAATATTCCAATTATGCTAGCAATATAGTGGATAATTCTATCCAGTCTATAGGGAATACTCCTTTAATAGATCTAAGTAATTTTATTAAAGAATCTAATGTTAAGATATACGGTAAATTGGAATCAGTAAATCCTACAGGTTCCGTAAAAGATAGAGCTGCTAGATCTCTGATTGTTGATGCTGAAGAAAAAGGTTTACTAAAGCCTGGTGGAACAATTCTAGAGCCTACTTCTGGTAATACAGGTCTAGGAATAGCAATGATTGGTCGTCAAAAAGGCTATCAGGTCAAGGTAGTAATGCCAGAAAGTGTTCCTCCGGAAAGAGTACAACTTCTTGAAGCGTTTGGTGCTGAAGTAATATTCTCTGCTCATGATAAAGGTACTAATGAGTCGATAGCATTGGCTAAAGAAATAGCAGAAGACAATCCTAACTTCTATATGCCATATCAATATGGCAATGAAGCTAATCCGAAAGCTCACTATTTAACTACTGGCCCGGAAATTATTAGGGATTTACCTAATGTTGATATCTTTGTTGCTGGTTTAGGAACAGGGGGTACATTAATGGGAGTAGGCAGATGTCTTAAGGAGTATAATCCTGAAATTAAAATAGTAGCAACAGCTCCTCATCCGGATGATAAAATTCAGGCATTAAGAGCTATTGAAGATGGTTATATTCCTCCAATTTTGGATTTAGATAAACTAGATGCAAGAATTTTAATTGAAGCTGAAGAAGCTTTTTATTGGACTAGAAAATTATTAACTGATGCTGGAGTTTTTGTAGGAGTTTCTTCTGGTGCTACATTTGCAACTGCTATAAAGCTTCAAGAAAAATTAAAAAATTCTGAATCCCAGTCTAATATAGTCGTGATGTTGGCTGATGGAGGATGGAAATATTTATCTACAGGTATATATTCTGAAAATTACACCTTTAAACAATCTGAAATTGAAGGTAAAACTTGGTGGTAATTTAAGGAAATTTCTAAATGAATCAAAACACTAAGTCTGACAATTGTTTTAATTCAGCTGTTCAACAAATATCCATGATTAGAGATCGGGATATTAGTTGTAAAGAATTATTAGATTTACATATAGGTAATTTAAAAAAATATAACCCTAAAGTTAATGCAATTGTTACACAGACTTTAGACTTAGCTAGAATTTCTGCAGAAAAATCTGATCAGAGAATTCGTAGTGGAGAAAATATAGGAATATTAGAAGGATTACCCGTAGCTATAAAAGATTTACAGATGACGGAAGGTATCTTAACCACCGAAGGTTCAAGAATTTACAAAAATAGAATACCTAAAAAAGATTCTTTAATTGTTTCAAGGATTAAAAATTCTGGTGGTGTAATTATAGGGAAATCTAATACTCCTGAATTTGGAGCTGGATCTCAAACTTTTAATGATGTATTTGGTCCAACATTAAATCCATATGATTTATCAAAAACATGTGGAGGAAGTAGTGGTGGATCCGCAGTAGCTTTGGCTTGCGGAATGTCTTCTATAGCTACTGGTTCTGATTTAGGTGGTTCTCTAAGAAATCCTGCAGCATGGTGTAATGTTGTAGGTTTTAGACCTACATTAGGGGTAGTCCCTTCATTTACTGATTTACCCTGGAATACACTATCAACTGATGGCCCAATGGCACGTACAGTTGAAGATATTGTTTTGCAATTGAAAGCTATATCTGGAAAAGATGAATATATAGCGAATTCTTACTATGAAAACATTAAATTTGATTTGGAAAAATTTTTACAGAAAAAACCAGATAAATTAAAAATTGCATGGGGTGGTAACCTTGGAGATCGGCCAATCGATAATGAAATTCTAAGTATTACTAAGGATTCGTTAAGAAATTTCACTGACATGGGATTTGAAATCTATGAAGATTATCCCGATTTATCATATTCTGATGAAGTATTTAATGCTTTTAGGGCTTATAAGTTTGCATTTGATCATCAAGATCATATAAAAAAATATCCAGATTTGGTTAAAGACACAATTAAGTGGAATACAGAAAATGGAATCCAACTTAGAGCAGTTGATTTAGGTAAAATGGAACAATTTCGGAATGATATCTGGAAGAAAATGATTAGTTTTTTTCAAAATTATGATCTTTTTGCGTTACCTGTTACTTCTGTGCCACCTTTTTCAGTTGATGTAGAGTATCCCACTAAAATAGACGGAGTTGAATTACAAACTTACTTAGATTGGATGTGGCCGTGTTATGTGATTTCTGTAACAGGTATGCCTTCTGTATCAATACCATGCGGATTTAATAGTGATAATTTGCCAGTAGGTTTACAATTAATTGCTTCTCCGTTTAAGGATTTTGATCTTCTTAGTTCAGCTTATATTTTTCAAGAAAATACAAAATTTCACAAAATAACACCTCCAATTTGTGTATAAACATAAGTTGTTTTTAATGAATAATTTATAATATTTAAATTGTTTGTCCTATAAGTAATAGAGAGGTTTTAGTGATTAATTTTTCTGCTAATCTGTCAATGATGTTTAACGAAGTAAATTTTTTTGAAAGATTCGATTTAGCAAAGGAATATAATTTCACAGGAGTTGAATATTTATTTCCATATGAGTATCAAGTAGAAGAAATACAATCTGCTCTTGAAAAAAATGACCTAAAGCAAATATTATTTGATTTGCCAGCTGGAGATTGGGATTCAGGTGATAGGGGTATAGCTGTGCAACCTAATAGGATTGGAGAATTTCAAGATTCTGTTGAAGTTGCGATCGAATATGCAAAAGCTTTAAATTGTAAAAGGATTACCTGTTTAGCAGGTATTCCAGATATAAATGTAAATGCAGAGATAAGTAGAAAAACATTAGTTAAAAATTTGAAATTTGCTACAGACAGTTTAATTAATACGGACATTACATTACTTTTGGAACCTATTAATTCAATAGATATAAAAGGTTTTTTTCTAAATAGGACCTCACAAGCTCTCAAGATTATTTCAGATGTAGGAGCAAAAAATTTAAAATTACAGTTTGATATTTATCATATGCAAATTATGGAAGGGAATCTAATTAATACAATAGGTGAGAATTTGGATGATATATATCATTTTCAGATAGCTGATAATCCTGGACGCAATGAGCCAGGAACAGGTGAAATTAATTTTAATAATATTTTAAATTTTATAGATAAATCTTCTTATGTTGGCTGGATTGGTTGTGAATATAATCCTAAAGGATCCACAATTGAAGGTTTGAAATGGATAGAAGGTTATAGAAATAATGCCTAAACTTGAAGCAAACATACAATTTATGTTTAATGAATATGAAATTTTAGATCGTTATGATATAGCAGCTGAGGTAGGTTTTAAGGGGGTTGAAATCCAACATCCATATGACATTTCTTTAGATAAAATTATAGAAAGATTAGATGCAAATAATTTACAACATATAATTATAAATACTCCAGTAGCTGACCCAGAAACTAATATAAACAATATTTCTTTAAGACCTGATAGGAAAGAATTGTATAAAAATCGTACTAAGATGGCTGTAGAGTATGCAGAAGGGCTGAGATGCAAAGGGGTAAATATTGGTATTGGTCAAAAACCTAAAGATTTTTCAAATGATGAAATTACCGAAACACTCCTTGAGAATATTGTTTATGCAGCTGATGAGCTTGAGAAAGTAGGTGTGAAGGCTTTATTAGAGCCAATAAATACTTTAGACCAGCCAGGTTTTTTTATAAATACAAGTAAATCAGCAATTGAAATAATTAGTTTAATTGGGCATAAAAATTTATTTTTACTTTATGATTTTTATCATATGCAGATAATGGAGGGTGATTTGGCTCGAACTGTAAAAACCAATTTAGATATTATTGGACATATGCAAATTGCTGATCATCCAGGTAGACATCAGCCAGGTACAGGTGAAATAAATTATAGTTTTTTAATGGAATATCTTGATCAAATTGAGTATAAAAATTGGGTGGGATGTGAATATTATCCCAAAGGGCACTCGAAAAAAAGTTTAGAATGGGCAGCTGATTGGCTTTAAGAAATATATATAAATTTTTTGCTTCAGGATTTTTAACGGGTTATTGGCCTTTTCCAGGATCAGGAACATTTGGTTCTTTAATTTCTATTATTGCTTTTGTAATTATTAATTTTTATATTGAATCAATAATTGTTTTAGGTACCATATTTATAATTTTATTAATTATAGGCTTTTGGTCATGTAGTAAGATTTACAATAATACTAATCCAGATCCGGACTATTGTGTTATTGACGAATGGGTTGGACAGTGGATAACGATATTTTTTTTACCAGTGGAGTGGTTTTGGGTTATTTCTGGTTTTTTTATGTTTAGATTATTAGATATTTATAAGCCTTTTGGCATAAAAAAACTTGAACAATTACCTTATGGATTTGGAATTATGTTAGACGATATAGCGGCTGGGATTTTGGGAGCTGTAATTTTATATATTGTTTACATAATTATTTAAAAAAGTAGAATATTTTAGAGAAAACTTTTTGGGGAAAGTAGAGTGCATGTTATGTCCTGAATCTTCCCAATAGTCAATTTCTATATTTTTATTTTCAGTAAGTTTTTTTTGTTGTATTTCTGTAATAACACCATTTTTCTTTGGATTTGCTCTTAATATTAATGTTGGGATATTTATATTTTTTATTAGAATATCAGATGAATAATGCCCTCGATTTTTGTTTAATAAAATTGTCTCCCAAATTCTATAATCTGCAGAAAGAATATTTTTTGCTCTTGTTATAGCGACATCTTTTTTTATATTTTTTGAAAATTTAGTTATTTCATTAGCAGTTTTTTCTACAGTCATTTTTTTTTTTGAAAGTAACATTTGTTTTTCAAAAAGTGAGAGCAAGTTTTTTGGTTTATTATTACCACCAAAAAAAATTGGGGGATCTTCCATACATAAAGTTTTTATTGATTTATGATTTATTGAAGTGATTGCACCGACAATACCACCTAAAGAATGGCCTATTATATGTATATTTTTGTAAGAATTGTAATTAATAAAATCATATATATCTGAAGAATAATTTTCCCAACTATAATTTTCTTTTATATGATCTGAATTTCCGTGTCCTCTTAGGTCAATAGCGATTAAATGATATTTATTTATAAAAAAGCTTATAATTGAATTCCAGCTTTTCCATGATGCACCTAATGCATGAAGTAAAATAACAGTAGGTCCATTAACTGGACCTTCAGAATAATTAATTTTTGCTTTTGTGCTAATAAATTCTTTTTCGAGCAATTAAGTAATCTCTAATTTTTGAAATTTTAAGATAAAACTTCTTTAACTTTTTTACCTATATATGCAGAAGATTGAACGACATGTGCTCCAGCATTTTTCAATGAAATATTTTTTGCTGAAGCTAAACCTGATTCTCCTGTTACTATAGCGCCCGCATGACCCATTCTTTTACCTTCTGGGGCGGTTTGTCCAGCAATATTAGCTATTACTGGTTTGGACATATAATTTTGTATAAATGTTGCAGCTTCTTGTTCCTTATTTCCTCCAATTTCACCAATTAATACAACTGCTTCAGTTTCTTCATCTTTTTGAAATAATTTTAATGCATCTACAAAAGATGTCCCATTTATTGGATCCCCACCAATACCTATGCATGTGGATTGTCCATATCCGTATTGAGCTAACTGTGAAATTGCTTCATAAGTTAAAGTTCCTGATCTAGAAACTACTCCAATATTTCCTGGAGAGACTATGTTACCAGGTATTATACCTACTTTTGTTTTGGATTTTGGTGTAATAATCCCAGGGCAATTTGGACCTAACAATCTTGTAGTTTTAGTTTGAAGGTAATTTTTTATTTCTATCATATCGTGAATCGGTACACCTTCTGTAATACAAACTACTAATTCTAAATTAGAGTCAATTTGTTCAATTATTGCATCCTTGGCAAATGGAGCAGGTACAAAAATTATTCCAGTATTTGCTCCGGTTTCATTGATTGCCTTGGAGACAGATGAAAAATATGGGATCTTATTTTCAAATTTACTTCCTTCTCTTCCAGGATGTACAGCGGACACAATGTTTGTTCCATATTCCATCATTCTTAAGGCTTGGAAGCTTCCGTCTCTACCTACACCTTGTATTAATAATTTTGTATTTTTATCTACTAATATTGACATTTACAATTAAATATCTCCTCGAGAAAGTTTTTGTTTCAGTATATTAGCTGCATTTTCTAAATCAGTTGCGGTTGTTATATCTAAATTTGAATTATTTAATAATTTTAATCCTTCTTCACTATTTGTTCCTCTCATAGAAATTACTAGTGGAATCTTTGATTCGGTTTCTTTTGCAGCATTTATTATTCCTTTTGCAACAACATCAGATCTTGCAATACCTGCGAATAGGTTTACTAATATTACTTCTACATCTTTATCACTAACAATTATTTTAAATGCAGACTCTATTTTTTCCACTGTGGCTGAACCTCCAATATCCAAAAAATTAGCTGGTTGAGCACCTGCCCATTTTGTTATATCCATAGTTGCCATAGCTAATCCCGCTCCATTAACCATGCACCCTACCTTACCTCCTTCTAACTTTACATATGATAAATCATTTCTATTTGCTTCAATTTCTAATTTTTCAAGCTGAGATTTATCCTCCATATCTTTTAACGATTTTTGTCTAAAAAGAGCATCATCATCTATATTAATTTTGGCATCTAGTGCAATGATTTTTTGATCTTTTGTTATTACCAGAGGATTTATTTCAACTAGAATACAATCTTTTTCAATAAATAATTTATAAAGAGAATTTATAATTTCAGTAAAACTAGGTATTAGACTTTTAGGTATACTAAGTTCTTCACAAATTTTTCTGATTTTATAATTGGAAACGCCTAAAATTGGGGAGCATATAGTTTTTATAATTTTTTCTGGCATAGTCCTAGACACTTCTTCGATGTCCATACCGCCTTCTGTACTACAGATAATCATAGGAGCGTAATCATTATTATCAATTACTATAGAAAAGTAAATTTCTCTATCTATACTTGTTGCTTCTTCGACTAATAATTTATCTACTTTGATTCCTTTGGATCCAGTTTGGGGTGTAATTAAAAATTCTCCTAAAATACTATTTGTAAAGGATTCTGATTCATCAATAGAGGACACTAATTTTACTCCTCCTGCTTTCCCTCTTCCGCCACTATGAATTTGTGCTTTTATGACCGCATTTTTATTTAATTTATTAACATAGTTTTTTACTTGTTTTGTTGTTGTGGCTAAAAAACCTACAGGAACTGGTATTTTGTAATGTGAAAATAATTCTTTAGATTGATATTCATGTAAGTTCAATTAGAATTCACCTTTTCACCTTCTATTATTATATTCATTCTTATCATATTAATTTTAGCTTATTTAAGTTGGGAATATGTATACAAAAATTTTAATCGTTTGAAATATTTATTGCTAATTTTATTACATTATTTTTATAATCAGCATATGTGTCATATGCTTTTTGTACGTCAATAAAATCAAAGTTATGGGATTTTAATTTTCCTGGGTCTATCCAAACTCTTTCTTTTAATTTAACTATTTCTCTTATTTCCTTAGTTGGTTCTGAAGTTCTAGACATTTGTGTAGGAATAATTTTGGCCGCTTTTCTCATGAAATCAGTATGTACAAATGATGATCTTTTTGATTCTGATCCAGTTAGGCTAAAACTGATAATTAATCCATAGCGTTTTATTAGTTTAATAGATGTTTCAAATGCAGAAGGGTCACCAGTTGCGTCTACTGCTATATCTACTCCGGCACCTTTTGTTATTTCATTTATATTCTCATAAAGATTTTCGTTTGATGGATTTATAGTATGGGTAGCGCCTAATTCTAAAGCTTTTTTTAATCTATAATCTAATAAATCTATTCCGATAATATTTTCTGCACCTTGTTTTTCCGCAATCATAGTGAAGGATAAACCTATTCCACCTTGTCCTAATATTGCAATCGTTTTACCAGCTGGATTTCCCCATTTTTTTGCTGAGAATAGAACGGTGCCAGTATGTTGACACATTACCCATTCTTCAGCAGATCCCCAGTCAGGAATCGGAATTATTAGTTCAGGTACCTGTTTGATATATTCAGTTAAACCTCCATAATTATTCCTTCCAGGAATTACAATTACTCTTTGTCCTTCTTTTAGTGAAGAATTTTTACTTTCGATTATTTTTCCAACTATTTCATGACATGGCATACCTGGAGGTCTTGGATATTCTTCCTCTTTGAAATCTCCTCTGAATTGAGAGTGAATATCACTTCCACAAACAGATGTAGAAAGGATTTTAATTTTGGATTCTCCATCAATTAATTTTGGTTCTTCAGCATCTATAAACCTGAATTTACTAGGGGCAAACAATTGTGCAGCTTTCATTTTAATTCCTTTGTATTAGAAAAAAGAAATTTCAATTTTCTTAAGTAAAAAATTATTCCACAATTACCTAATATACTTTACAATTAATTAAAATTCTTAGTAAAAAAAAGCGAAAAAAAATGAACAGGAAAAATATTTGGGATAAATGGTTGAAATTTGCTACTATTTTGGGTAATTTTCAAATGATGTTGATACTTTGGATAGTTTATTTTATTTTACTTATGCCATTTTCATTATTTTTTACAATTCTAAAAGATCCACTGAAAATTAAGAATAAACCTAAAAGTAATTGGGTTAAGAGGAAAAACATTTCAAATATTACTGAATATTTAAGGCAGCAATAGAATGAAAATATTAGGAATTTCTTGTTTTTTTCATGATGCAGCAGCTGTTTTAATTGATGATGGTATTTTATTATCTGCTGCTGAAGAAGAAAGATTTTCTAGAGTAAAACATGATTTTAATTTTCCTTCGAATGCTATAAATTTTTGTTTAGCAAAAGCAAATTTAAATTCTAATGATCTCGATGCGGTAGTTTTTTTTGAAAAACCTTTTTTGAAATTTGAAAGGATTTTACAAACTTCAGTAGCTAGTTTTCCTCGAACTACGAAATTGTTTAATCAAAGTATGAGAACTTGGTTATTCGACAAAATTTGGATTAAATCACAGATAAAAGAATTTCTAG
The DNA here is from genome assembly GCA_964491775.1 of uncultured Dehalococcoidales bacterium. GTDB lineage: Bacteria > Chloroflexota > Dehalococcoidia > Lucifugimonadales > Lucifugimonadaceae. The sequence goes on from CAZBHC010000001.1 coordinate 10,861, forward strand.
ATATTGATGATAAAAAAATATATTTTTCTGACCATCATTTATCACATGCTTCCTCTGCCTATTTTGCTTCCCCTTTTCAAGATTCTGCAATTGTTACGTTTGATGGTGTTGGAGAATGGGCAACTACGACAGTTGGTTCTGCTACTAACAACTTAATAAATATTGAAAAAGAAATTAGATTTCCACATTCCATAGGATTGTTATATTCAGCATTTACTGCATTTTTAGGATTTGAGGTAAATGAAGGTGAATATAAAGTAATGGGTATGGCTCCATTTGGTAATCCTATATTTGCTGATAAAGTAAGAGAAGTTGTACATCAATTTAATGATGGGTCAGTATGGTTAGATAATAAATATTTTTCTTTTCATAATAGTACTGATAAATCGTATACTAAGAAATTTGAAAAATTATTTGGTAACCCTAGAGAACCTGAATTACCTTTTTACACAGAAAACACAGGTTACCCTTCATATTTTGGGGATCATCCTAAAGATATGAAACAAAGAATTATTTCCAATCAGTATTATGCAGATATTGCTGCAAGCATACAGCTTGTTACAGAAGAATTAGTAATTAATTTATTGAAACAAGTACAAAAAGAAAGTAATTCAAAAAATCTATGTTTAGCTGGGGGAGTAGCATTAAATTCTGTCATAAATGGAAAAATACTAGAACAAACAGGTTTTAATGATGTTTTCATACAACCTGCAGCTGGAGATAGTGGAGGGGCGTTAGGTGCTGCATTATATTTATATAATTCTGAATCTACGGCAAGAAGATTTGTTATGAATCATGCATATTGGGGTGAAGAATATTTGGATGAGACAATTAAGTCTACTTTAGATAAAAATAATTTAAAATATAAAATTTATTCTGAAGAAGATTTGGTTAATGAAATTTCTAAAAAGTTAGTAGATCAAAAAGTTATAGGGTGGTTTCAAGGTCGATTTGAATGGGGTCCAAGAGCTCTAGGTAATAGAAGTATATTAGCGGATCCCAGGAACTCTGAAATGAAAGATATAGTAAATATAAAAATTAAATTTAGAGAACCATTTAGACCTTTTGCTCCATCAGTTTTAGAAGATAAAGCTGATGAATATTTCCATATTCCTGATTCATCCAGAATGCTCGAAAGATTTATGTTATCGGTAGTTAATGTTAAAGATAAATATTCAGATACAATTTCTGCTGTAAATCATTTAGGTACAGCTCGTGTCCAAACAGTTTATGAAGATACTAACACTATATATTTTAATTTAATAAAAAGTTTTTATAACATAACAGGGGTACCTATGTTATTAAATACATCATTCAATGTAAGAGGAGAACCTATTGTTACATCTCCTCAAGATGCAATTAATACATTCTTAAATAGTGGTATTGATACTTTAGTTATAGGAAGATTTGTAATTGATAAGACATAGTTGGTATATTTATTTAGTATGAAAAATTTATTATTTAAGCTCAGTATAGCTGGTGATTTAATTAAATATCTCTGGAAACAAAAATTGTGGTGGGCTATACCTACTGTTGCAGTCATGCTTTTATTTGGCATAATTATTGTTGTTGGAAGTTCAACTGGGATAGGTCCCTTTATATACACATTATTTTAATTATTATTTAGATATGTTAGTAAATTATTCTAAGAAATTAGTGTTGATTTTATTTGGATTATTTTTATCTTTTTTGTTTTTAGAAGTAGTTATAAGGTTATCGTTAAATTTTATTCCAAATGAATATTTACCTACATATGGTATTTACCAAAAATCATTTCCAGTAGTTGGGCATAAAAATATTCCTAATTCTAGTGGAGTGTGGAATAGAGAGGGTTTTTCTAAAGTTAGGATAAATTCTAAAGGTTGGAATGATTATGAAAGAGCATACGAAAAAAATGATAATACAATTCGTGTAGCTATTGTTGGAGATTCCTTTATAGAGGCTTTGCAAGTCGATAAATCTCTTGCAATAGGACCAAATATGGAGACATGGCTGATAGATAATTGTACTTCAATACCTGATGATTATACTTTTGAGGTTTTATCTTTTGGGGCATCAGGTTGGGGGACATCTCAGATGTATTTAGCAATTATCAATGAGATCATTCTTTATAAACCCGATTATGTTGTACTAGCTTTTTACCCTGGGAATGATTTAAAAAATAATATATATGAGTTGGAACTAAATCAACATAAACCTTATTTTGAATTAAAAAACGAAGAACTAATTTTAACTAGATTACCTGATATAGATAATGATGTTAAAAAGCAAATATATAGATTATTCAGGGATAATCTAATGATTGTACAATTTATTAGAGAGCCTTTAGTTAAATTATTTGCTTCAAATGAAAAAATGGTACAGAATACATATTCGGATGAAGAATCAATTAGTGATTATGATAAAAAAACAGAATTAATTTATGGTGCTACTTGGGGAAATAATTTAGATTCTATTTTTGTTAGTAATGCATGGAAATTATTTGAATCAATTTTACTGAAAACATCTAAAGATTTAAATAATCATGATTCTGAGTTGTTGACCCTGATAGTTTCAAGGGGTGAAATTGTAGATTTCGAAAAGGATTATGTATTAAAAGGTCCAGATTATAGTTTAAGAGAAAATAATGAGATATCGAATATATTTTATCCTGAAGATAGATTAGAAAAATTTGGAAAAGATAATAATATACCAATAATTTCAATTTCTAGACATATGTCTAATTATAATTGGAGTAAAAAATTTGGGGTTTCAAAATTTCATGGATTTGGAGATAATTTGGGTACAGGGCATTGGAATGAAAATGGCCATAAATTTGCAGGTGAAATTGTTGGGCAGAAGATCTGTGAAATTTATAATTAACGAACTTAATGGCGGAGGGGACAGGATTCGAACCTGCGGTCACTTTTCAGAGACTCTGGTTTTCAAGACCAGTGCATTAAACCGCTCTGCCACCCCTCCTAATTAGATGTAAAGTTAAATTTTACTAAATATAAATTTCAAATTACTCCATATCTCCCCATGTTGGACCAGATTTAATTTCGACTTCTAAAGGGATTTTTAGATTCATAGCAGATTTCATAAGTTTTACTACTATTGATTGTATTTCCATTAATTCCCCTGGTGCCACATCTAATATAAGCTCATCATGTACTTGAGCTACTAGTAGAGATCTCATTTGTTGAATTTTAAGTTCTTTAGAAATATTTATCATTGCGATTTTAATTAAATCGGCTGCAGTGCCTTGGATAGGCATATTTATTGCTACTCTTTCTGCGCCAGCTCTTATTCTTGGGTTATTTGAATTAATTTCAGGTAAATATCTTCTTCTACCTGTAATAGTTTCTGCGTAACCATTGTTATGCACTTTTTCTTTTTGTTTTTCAATATAATCTTTAATTCCTGGATATTTTCCAAAATATAATTCAATAAACTTTTTTCCTTGTTCTCTAGATAAATTTGTTTGTCGTGAAATACCTAAAGGGCCAAGTCCGTATATTACTCCAAAATTTAGAATTTTAGCTATTCTTCTTTGTTCACTGTTTACATCACTTACTTCATACATCATCCTAGCCGTTGATGAGTGAATATCTTCACTATTAATGAAGGCTGATATTAAAGATTTTTCTCTAGATAATTCTGCTAATATTCTCAGTTCAATTTGAGAATAATCAGCAGCTAATAATAGCCATCCATCTTTATTATTTGTCGTAAAGGCTTTTCTTACATTTCTTCCTAATTCTGTTCTTATAGGTATATTTTGTATGTTTGGATTATTACTTGACAATCTACCAGTTGATGATCCTATCTGATTGAAATTTGAATGAACTCTTCTTGTTACTGCATTTATTTGTTTTGGCAATGAGTCAACATATGTAGATTTTAATTTAGTTAATTCACGGTACTTAATTAATCCTTCTGCAATATTGTATACATCTTTATTAAGTCCTTCAGATGCGATAATATTTTCTAGAGCACTTGAATCCACTGAATATCCAGTTTTAGTTTTTCTAGTTTTTGGTACATCAAATTTTTCTATTAATATTGAAGCAATTTGTTGATTTGAATTTAAATTTATATCATTTATTTTCATAATATTTTTTAAGTTCGTTTCTATTAATGATATTTCTTTAGAAAGTGATTCTGACATTTTATCTAAAACAGATGTATTTAGTAGGATTCCATTTTTTTGCATATCTACTAAACTAGATATTAGAGGTACTTCGATTTCATCGTGAGTAAATTTTGAATTATGTATATTAAGTAATTTTATGAATATCTTTTTTAGTTGAAGTGTATAATCGGCATCAGCACAAGCATATGGACTTGATTTTTCTATTGGTACGTCTACCATTGTGATTTGATTTTTACCTTTACCTATTAGATCTTCTATTGGTGTCATATTTACATTAAAATATTTTTGGACAAGATTCTTTAATCCAACTGGTCTTACACCACAAAGAAAAGCAGCTATCATCGTATCAAATTTTAGATTTGTAACTTCTATGCCGGCCATACTTAAAATAGTTAGGTCAAAATTTGCATTATGTGCACAAGAAGATAAATTTTCATTAGTAAAAAGTTTATTTAGTATTTCTAAAATATTTGAAATTGATAACTGAGAACCTTCTCGATGTCCCAAAGGGATGTACCATGCTTTGTTTTCTGCACAAGAAAAAGAAATTCCTACTAAAGACGATGAAATCATATTTAATCCTGAAGTTTCAGTATCAAATGAAAAATCTCCTGCCTCTTCAATTTCTTTCACCATATTAATCAAAGAATCTAGATCATTAATTGTTATATATGTTTTGCCTTTTAATTCTTTTTTATAATCTAAGGCAATATTTACAGCAACATTTTTTTCTTCCAGGGTCTTTTCATTATTACTTAAGGTATTTTGTTTTCTAATAATTTGGTTACTTAAACTCTTAAATTCTAATTTGGATAGTAATTCAAGTAATTCATCTTTATCATATGAACCAAATTCCGATTCTTTATTATCTAATAAAATTGGGACATTTCTAATAATGGTAGTTAATTTTAAACCTTCATAAGCTATTGTTTTATTGTTTTGAATTATTTGATATATTCTTTCCTTACCCCTTAAGGATTCTATTTCATGAATTTTTTGAGTATTACTAAACAAAGATTCGAAATGTCCTAGTTTATTGAGTAAAGTTCTTGCTGTTTTTTTTCCGATTCCTGCTACTCCTGGTATATTATCTGAAGGGTCCCCTTCTAAAGCTTTAATTTCAGCAACATATTCGGGTCCTAAACCGTCATATCTTTCTACTACATCATCTATTCCATAAATTTTCGAATTAAATCCTGTATACATTAATACTTTTGTATTATTATCGACTAATTGAAGTTGATCAGCATCACCAGTAAGAATAATAGAATCCATTTTATATTTATCGTAAGCTAATTTACTTAGTGTCCCTACTAAATCATCAGCTTCATATCCATCTAGTTCGTATATTGGAACCTTGAAAGCTTTCATAATATCTTTAACAATTGGAATTTGTGCATGTAATTCTGGGTCAACTGGTGGTCTATGTGCTTTATATTCAGGGAATATTTCATCTCTGAAAGTTGGTGCTTTTGTATCGAAAGTTACAGCAATATGTGAGGGAGAATGTTCGCGAATAACTCTTAAGAATGTAGTTAAGAATCCATAAGCTCCACGTGTATCTTTTCCAGTTGACGTAGTCAATCTTTCAGGTATTGCATACCATGCTCTAAAAACCATAGCATGGCCATCTATAATTAGTATAGTTTCTTTCTTGATGATTTACCTAACCAAAAGTTATTGCTTATTAGTTACACTCGGATCATTTTTATCAAGCATATCTATACCACCTCGAATCTGACTTAAAGTGTCTGCTACTTTTTCTTCTAGTGCGAAAAGAACCTCTCTTGCATAATTATCAGCTCCTACTCTTCTTATTTCTACTTCTTCTTCAGTTTTTGTGAGCATAGAGTTAATCTTCTCTTCTGCATCATTAGTCAAAATTTCTACTTTAGATTTTGCTTCATCCAAAATTTTCTCTGCTTCTTCGTTAGAATTTGAAATAATTCTTTTAGATTCTGAATTAGCGTCACTAACAACTTGCTGTTCACTGATTAGTTTTTCAGATTCAGATTTTGCACTATCTAGGATGTTATCTTTTTCAGCTTCAGCGGTTTTAACAATATTAGATCCTTCCTCATCAGCATAAGATCTGATCTTTTTTGATTCTTCCTCAGCCTGAACAATGATCGCTTCTTTTTGACGAACTATTATTTCCGCTTCTTTAATTTCATTAGGTAATATTGTTAGTAGTTCATCTAATAACTGAGAAATTTTACCTGTGTTAACTAACCCTCTAGAAGTACCTGGTAAATTTTTTCCTGATATTATTTCTTTAATTTCTTCAATTTTTTCTTGAAGAGACATAAAATACACCTTTCTATTTTTTTTATATTTTAGATTATAGTTTATTTTTTAACTTTGATAACAAAGGTCTTGATACATTATTTGGTACAAGTTTAGATATATCTGCTCCTAATGATGCTATTTCTTTGACCCTCGAAGAACTTAAAATTTGATTTTCCAATGAACTGAATAAACATATTGTTTCAATTGATTCTTCCATACCTCTATTAACTAATGCCATTTCACTTTCATACTCATAATCACTAGTAATTCTTAGTCCTCTAACAATAATTTCAGAATTGTTTTCTTTAGCAAATTTAACTGTCAAGCCTGAATATTCAACAACAGTTATATTTTTTATTTGTTTCGTAGAATCAACTATCATTTTAATTCTTTCTTTTGAATTAAACAAAGTGCTTTTGTTAGGATTTTTAATTACCGCTATGGTTAAGCTAGAAAACATTTTTGCAGCTCTTTGAGCTATATCTATATGACCATTAGTAACTGGGTCAAATGTTCCAGGATAAATTGCATTCATGATATATATTTTTTGTCACTCTGAAAAAGTGTTAATGCTGAATCCCCATATCTTTTTCTACTCCTAAGGATTAAGCCAGGGTAACTATCTGGTAAAGTAACTTTATTAGAATGTTCAATAATAATTATACTTGTTGAGATTAGTATATTATTTTCCAGTAAACTCTTCATTATTTTTTCGAACAAAATATGAGAGTATGGTGGATCTATGAATATAAAATCTGCTTTATGAGTAATTTTTGTAATTGTTTTAGGTATATCCCCTCTTATTACGTGAAATTTCCCACTATCTTGTAATTTTTTTAATTTTTTGGATATTTCAGTACATCTTTTGTAATTAATTTCCAAAAAAGAAACCTCTGTGGCACCTCTTTTAATACTCGATATACCAAAATTTCCAGTTCCAGCAAACATATCAATAATTTTTTTTTCACTTAAACCATTTTGTCCTATTATTGAGAAAATAGCAGATAATACCTTTGAACTTGTTGGTCTTAATTCTTTTGACATATTATTTTTTTTTTTGTTACTTTCAAAATATGCGTTAAATGATAATAATTGTTAGTATAAATTATGACCTTAATCAATGTCGTTATAATTTTTAATTATGGAAGAAAATATAAAAAAATCTGAAATGTCTGGATCTAATCGAATTATTAATGATCGTATCAAAAAAATTGAAATTTTACGATCCAAAGGTATAGATCCGTATCCATCTGGGTTTAAGCGTACAAATATAATTTCCGAGACTAAGAATTCTTTTATTAAATTAGAAAATGAATCTCCTAATAGTAATATCGAAACCGAAAATTTTGCTTTATCAGGTAGGATAATGTCTTTAAGAATTATGGGTAAAGCTACATTTTTTGATATACAAGATAAAAGTGGTAAGATTCAATGTTTTGGAAGAGAGAATAATCTTGAAGAAAAATATGAAATATTTCAGTATTTAGATATAGGTGATATTGTAGGAGTTACTGGTCCCATTGGCAGGACTCGTAGAGGAGAAATTAGTGTTCAATTAAAAGATGTGATTTTATTGACGAAATCTATCAGACCTCTTCCAGATAAATGGTCTGGTCTTAAGGATATAGAATTGAGGTATAGGCAAAGATATCTTGATTTAATTTCTAATCAAAAAGCGTATTCTAATGCTATCATCAGACCTGAAATCATTAAATCTATCAGAGAATTTATGGGTAAAAAAGGATTTATTGAGGTAGAAACTCCAATATTAGTTCCTGTAGCGGCAGGGGCCCAAGCAAGACCATTTCAGACTTTTCATAATTCTTTGGACAGGAATTTATATTTAAGAATTGCTACTGAACTTTATTTAAAAAAATTAATAGTAGGAGGAATAGAAAAAGTTTTTGAAATTGGGAGGTTATTTAGGAATGAAGGTATCGATCATTATCATAATCCAGAGTTTACGACTATGGAAAGTTATGAATCTTATGTAGGTTATAAGGAAGTTATGGAAATGGTTGAAGAATTAGTTTCTTATGTAGCTAAACAAATTACTGGTTCTTATATTCTTCCTAAAATAGAAGGAGTGAGACCTGAAATAAACTTATCACCTCCATGGCCTAGACTAAATTTAAGGGAAATTTTAATAAAAAATACGGGTACTGATTTTTTTGAGAATAGAGATTTGAATTTTATAAAATCTAAGATGTTAGAAATGAATATTCACGTAGAACCTAAAGCTAGTTGGGCGAGATTATTAGATAAAGTTATCTCTGAAAAAATTGAAGGTACCCTAATTCAACCAAGTTTTTTAATAGATTACCCAGTTGAGATGTCACCATTAGCAAAAAGAAAAAAAGGGGAAGATGGTATTGTTGAAAGATTTGAAGCCTTTGTACTAGGTTCAGAATTAGCGAATGCTTTTACGGAATTAAATGATCCTATTGACCAGAGAAAAAGATTTGAGGACCAGGAAAAAAATAGAATTGAGTTTGGAGATGATGAAGCAGATAGACTTGACGAAGATTTTTTGATTTCGATAGAACATGGGATGCCTCCAACAGGAGGTTTAGGAATAGGAATTGATCGTTTAGTTATGTTAATTTGTGGAGAAGAATCAATTAGAGAAGTATTACTTTTTCCACAGTTGAGAAATTGATAAATGATTTCATTAGAACAACTAAATTCATATCCAGATCGATATAAAAAATTATTATTACGGAAGAATTTTAGTTTAGATTTAAATTTAATTAGTTCTTTTAGTAAAGATAGGAAAGAACTAATAACCAAATCCGACAATTATAAACAACGCAGAAACTATGTCAGTAAAAAAATTGGAGATGAGAAAAGGAAACCACTTCAAGAAGAAATTATTGAGATGCGTAATATCGGAGAAAAGATCAAAATTTCGGATAATTCATTAAATCAAATTCAAGAAAAAATTAATGATTATTTATTGACGATACCTAATATTCCTTCAGATGATGTTCCGTACGGAAATGATGATTCACAAAATATAGAAGTTAAAAGATTTGGCGAAGCAAAAATCAATAAACATTCTAAGCCTCACTGGGAAATAGGATCAGATTTAGGAATAATAGATTTGCCAGCAGCTGCAGTTATATCAGGATCTAGATTTTATATTTTAAAGGGTTATGGAGCAAAACTACAGAGATCTATTATTTCTTGGATGCTTGATACCCATGTTGAAAGGCATGGATATATTGAGATAGATCCTCCATATCTAGTTAAACGAGAGACAATGATTGGATCAGGTAATTTACCAAAATTTGAAGATAATTTATATCATGACGATGAAACTGATTTATGGTTAATCCCCACAGCAGAAGTTGCACTTAATTCTCTTCATAAAGATGAAATTATTCCGCCATTTATGTTGCCATTGAAGTATGTTGCTAGAACACCAAGCTTTAGAAAAGAACATACCGCTGCAGGAAGAGATGTCAGAGGTATCAAAAGGGTACACCAATTCGAAAAGGTTGAGATGTTTAGATATGTCGAAAAAGATAAAGATGAGATAGCTTTGGAAGAAATGATCGATGAGGCAACTTATTTATGTAAAGAATTAGGATTTACATATAGGATCATTAAGCTTTGTACTGGAGATTTAGGATTCCAGTCTGCAGAAACATATGATATTGAGGTATGGGCACCTGGTTCAAAAGAATGGCTTGAAGTGAGTTCAATATCTACATGTAAAGAATTTCAATCAAGAAGAAATAATACTAGATATAGACCTGAAAAAGGCTCCAGTACTGAATTTCCTTTTACATTGAATGGTTCTGGTTTAGCGTTGCCTAGGATAATAATTTCTATTCTCGAAAATGGATTAGAAGAAGATGGTTCTATTTCTATACCAAGTGTTTTAACAAAATATACTGGCTGGGATAAGATTCCTAAAAAATAAACTTATTTACTGTTATATTTATTCATAGATTTTTCTATACCTGAATCTAATAGTAATTCAATAGCTTTAATTGAATCCTCAATACTTTTATTTAGGATGACTTTTTCTTCTTTTGGTATTTTTGATAGTACATAACTTACATGTTCTTTTTGATTGTTTGGTTCACCTACACCTATTCTTATTCTCATAAATTCTTGTGATTTTAGAGCTGTAATTATAGATTTTATTCCATTGTGTCCCCCATCTCCCCCAGCTGATTTTATTTTTATCCTACCGACTCTTAGTCTTATATCATCTGTAATAACGATTATGTTATTTGTTTGAATTGAAAATTCAGATTTAAGCAAATCTACTGCGTACCCAGATCTATTAATATATGTAAGTGGTATTACTAGTAATATTTTTTTTCCAGATATTTCAGCTTCTGAATAAAACGCTAATTTATTTTTATATTTTTTGGTTCCATATTTTGAAATGATTTTATCAGTACATACCCATCCAATGTTATGGCGAGTATCATCATACGTATCCCCTGGGTTTCCAAGACCTACTATCATGTAATCTATTGATGAAGTGTTCAAAATTTCACTCTCTTATATATTATGATCCTTGAGAAATTGAAGAAAATCTTCTTCGGTTAAAATAGGTATATTTAAAGTTATAGCTGTAGCTAATTTTGATCCAGGGTTCTCACCTGATACAAGAAAATTTGTATTTTTACTAACAGAATTTGATGTTTTACCTCCAAATTTTTCTATAATATTTTTTGCTTCTCCTCTAGTAATATTATCTAGGCGACCTGTAATTACAAAGGTAAGATTCTCTAATTCAAATGATTTTTGATCTTCCAAATTATTTTCTGAATTTATACCTAAAGATTGTAAATTATTAATTAAAATTATATTTTCTTCTACTTTAAACCAACGAAAAATAATTGTTCCTGTTATTTGTCCTATGCCTTTAATGTTTGTAAATTCTTCTAGAGGGGCTGAAGTAATTTCAGAAAAATTATTGAATTTGTTTGTTATCCATTTAGCTGTTTCAATGCCAATATTTGGTATACCTAAAGCGAATATCAATCTATAAAAATCTCTATTTTTTGATTCTTTTATAGATTTAAATAAATTATCAACCTTTTTTGTTCCCATATTTTCCAAATCAAGTAAATCTTCAACTTTTTGGTCAAGAAGATATATATCTGATAGATTTTTAATTAATCCTGACCTAGATAAAGTTTGAGACAAACTCTCACCTAGAGTTTCTATGTTCATTGCTGTTTTTGAAGCATAGTGTTGTAAAAGTCTTTCAAATTGGGTAGGGCACTTAATATTTAGACATCTTGAAATAGCATCTTTTTCTAATTTAACTACATTTGATTTACAGTCAGGACAATATTTAGGAAATTCAAACTTTGGCAGGTTAATTTTTCTATCAACCACACTCACCACTTGAGGTATGACATCTCCTGCTCTTTGTACTATCACTTTATCTCCTTCCCTGAGATCTTTACGTTCAATTTCATCACTATTATGTAAAGTAGCTTTTTTAATTGTTACTCCTCCTATAACCACAGGTTTTAATTCTGCCCAAGGTGTTAATGCCCCAGTTCTTCCTACATTAACATGTATTTTTTTTAGAATGGTTATATTTTTTTCAGGAGGGAATTTATATGCTATAGCCCATCTAGGATCTCTACCGCTAATTCCTAAATAGTTTTGAAATTCTAAATTATTTACTTTTATTACTACTCCATCAATTTCATAATTTATTTTTGATCGGATATCACCTGCGTCTTTTATAGCATCGAATATTTGATTAATATTTGATGCTTTTCTTGTCCATGAGTTTATTTTTCCTCCAAACGATTTTATTTTTTGTAAAGTTTCATTATGAGTAAACAAATTATTTATATTTGATTCACCTAAGGAGTAGAAAAAAATGTCTAAAGGTCTTTTGGCGGTCTCAGCTGAATCAAGTTGTCGAAGAGAACCTGACGCTGAATTTCTAGTTGATACATATGGTTCTAAACCAGTTTTTATTCTTTCATTATTGATTTTATTGAATTGGTTTTTTGGAAAAAAAACTTCTCCTCTTAGTTCTATTAAACTAGGTATTTGAGAGTCATACTTCAATTCTAAAGGTACAGTTTTTATTGTTCTAATATTATTAGTAATATCTTCTCCTATTACCCCATCACCTCTTGTTCCCGCTCTGTCCAAAATTCCATTTACGTACACTAAAGAAACTGCTAATCCATCAATTTTTAATTCGCAAATTACTTCTAATTTTTTATTATCTAAAAGGCCGACAGTTTTTTCATACCAATTAATCAATTCTTCTTTGTTCAATGCATTAGCAAGACTAGTCATAGGTTTTATATGTTGTATTTGTGAGAATTCTTTTGATGGAGTGGAACCTATTCTTAATGATGGAGATAGAGAATTTTTAAATTTAGGGTAATTATTTTCTATAATTTGTAACTCTCTAAATTTAGAATCGAATTCGAAATCTGACATAATAGGATTACTTTGTACGTAGTACATATAATTAGCATGATTGATTTCTTTACATAGATTTATATATTCACTTTTAGAAATGTTTTTATTCATGTACACTGATTTTATTAATAAATCTGCTTTTAGATAATGTATCAAAATCTAATATTTACAACTAATATATATTTATCATACAAAACAAATATATACTTAATTTATACCTAAATAAAATGTGGAACTTAAATGGCAATTATAAAACCTTTTAGAGGTATAAGATTTAATCATAAAATTATAAAAAATCCTGGATTGAATATTTCTCCTCCTTTTGATGCGATCACTACAGAATTAAATGAAAGTTTACAAAAACGTTCTGACTATAATATAGTAAGGCTCGAGATAGCTAGAAGAAATAAATCTGACAGTTCTTTTTTACAAGTAGCTGAAACTCAGTCTGATTGGTTTAAATCGAATATATTAATTAGAGATAAAGAACCTGCATTATATATAACAGAGGAAACGTTTAATTTTGCTGGAACTAAAGTGGTTAGAAGAGGAATAATATCAGCTGTACGATTAGAAGAATATGGTTCTGGGATTATCTTTCCTCATGAGAATGTTAGATCTGAATGGGTTGAAGAAAGAGTTAAATTGATGGATGTAGGAAAATCTAACTATAGTCCTCTTTTGGTACTTTATAGAGATGATTTAAGAAATACTATTGGAGCGGTTATACGAGCTGTTTCTGGAGGTAAACCAGATACGATTTATCATTCCGAGGATTTGCCTGATGTTAAGTTATGGAAGGTATTGGATAAAGGTACTATAGAAATCATATCATCCTCTCTTAGGAATTCACCATTATTTATAGCTGATGGTCACCATAGATATGAAGCAGCATTAAGGTATAGAGCTAGAGTAAGATCTGATAGAGAAATTTTAGTAGAAGAATCATTGAATTATAGGATGATGATGCTTGTTTCTATTGATCAACCAGGATTACTTACTCTCGGGTATCACAGATTTTTAAATAACCTATCAATAGATCAGTCAAATGATGTTTTAAATATAATTGAGCAGAAATGTAATATAGAAACATTGGATTTATCAAATATAAATAATATATCTAGAATTATTTCTGAATTAGGACAAAGAGAAAATGATGAAGTTTATTTTGTGGTTTATGCTCCTACTCAAAGAAAATTATTTATTGCAAAAAATAAAGAAAAGAAATTAAGTGGAGATGATTTATATAAATCTGAGCATTCATGGTTACATAGAGAAATCATGTCAAAAATATTTAATAAAACTACTGAAGTGAACTACATAAATCCAGTGCATGATATAAATTCTTTAGTTGGTTTAGTTAATAATTCTTCTAATTCTATAGGTATCATTATGCGCCCAATTAAGATGGATGAATTTGTGTCAATTGTAACTAGAGGTTGGAGACTACCACCTAAGGCTACAAATTTTTATCCTAAAACATCTGCAGGAGTAGTTATGCAGGATCTACAGGGACTTTTATAGGTCTAATTTTATTTGGTTATTTGTCTAATTATTGTATTGGATGCAATAAGGGCTTCATCTATTTCTTCTTTTTCTACCCAGCCCATATGTCCTATACGAAAAATTTTACCGGTCAAGGATTTTTGACCTCCTCCTAAAATTACATTGAATTGATTTTTAACTTCAGATAAAAATTTTACCCCGTCAATATTTTTAGGTAACTTTATAGATGTTACTGTATTTGATGCTACATCTTCATCTGGAAGTATTTCTAAATTTAATTCCATGACTTTTTTACGAGTATAATCAGCTATATCTTTATGTCTTTTAAATACTTTAATCATACTTTCATTTAGCATTTTCTCTAAACTGAAATCTAAAGCATACATAACGCTTAAAGATGGAGTGAATGGTGGTTGTCCTATTTGTAAATAATCCTCATATTGTTGGAAATCAAAGTAATATTTAGGAGTTTTTATTTTCTTACTTCTTTCCCATGCTTTTTTAGATACTGTAATCATAGCTATTCCAGGTGGGGCAACCCAGCTTTTTTGTGAAGCAGTAGCAACTACGTCAATTTCCCATTCATCTACTAAAATAGGAATACCTCCTGCACTTGAAACTGCATCTACTAAGACTAAGGCATCAGATTCTTCATGAATAATTTGGCAAATCTCTTCTAGTTTATTTGTCACACCTGTTGAACTTTCATTATGTGTGAAAATTACTGCTTTTAAATTTTTAATAGATCTAATGTTTGATCTAATGCTGTCTAAATCAGCTGCTTTTCCTAAATCATAATTTAATCTTGTAACATTTGCTCCATAAGATTCTGCTATTTCTGCAAATCTTTCTCCGAATACCCCTATTATAATTGATAAAACATTATCATTTTTTTCAATAGTATTTGCTATTGCTGATTCCATAGCTCCTGTTCCAGATGCAGTGATAAAGTAAGCATCATTTTGTGTAAAAAAAACAGATTTAAGATTATCTGTCATTTTATGTAGCATTTTTGCATATTCAGGACCACGATGATTGATCATCTGTCCACCAACTAGATCAAGTATTTCCTCTGGAATAGGAACAGGGCCTGGGATTCTTAAATTTGGATTAGATTTTTGATTCAATTTTTTTTTACCTCTTTTAAATTTTATCGGATAATTCTTAAGATAGTATAATTTTTTTTACCTCGTCTGATGAGTATTATTGATCCTTTAATTAAGTCAGAAATTGTAACTTTTTTATCTGCATTTTCTACCTTATTATCATTTAAAAATAAACCTCCCTGTGAAACTAACCTTCGAACTTCACCAAGAGATTTAGCCATTTTAGATTTCACTACTAGTTCACTAAATCTAATACCTTCACCTTCTAATTTATTTTTAGTAATTTCTGTAATGTTAGAACCTTCAAGTGCATCTAAAATCTCTTTTGAATCTAGATTAATTAAATTACCTTGGAATAGTGCTCTTGTAATTTCTTCAGCTTTTTCAAGCCCACCTGGGCCATGTATTAATGTTGTTAAATTTGCTGCTAAATCTTTTTGTGCGATTCTTTTTTTAGGTTCATTTAATGTGGATTTTTCTAATAATTTAATTTCTTCATAATTTTTATCAGTAAATATTTTTAAATATTTAATTACGTCACTATCAGAAACATTAAAGAAAAATTGATAAAATTTATAAGGTGATGTTTCGGCAGGGTTAATCGTAATATTTCCTCCTGTGGATTTCCCAAATTTTTCTCCTGATGAGTCAGTAAGTAATGGGTAAACTATTCCATGAGGTTGATTTAATTTTTCTTTATTTTCTGAAACTTTTGAAATTAAATTTATACCAGTAATAATATTCCCCCACTGGTCACTTCCACCTGTTTGTAATTGACAATTATATTTTTCGAATAACATTAAATAATCATAAGCTTGAAGAAGTTGGTAAGTAAATTCTGTGAAAGAAATACCAGATTCTCTATCTATTCTTCCTTTAACTGAATCTTTTGCGAGCATTGTATTGACAGAAAAAAATTTACCGACATTTCTTAGAAAATCTACTAGTTGTAAATTTTCTAACCAATCTTTATTATTGATTATTTTTATAGGATTATTTTTAGATTTTGTATCTAAAATATTCATAAGTTGTAGTCGTATTGCTTCTACGTTGTAATCTATATCAGGTTTAGAAAGTAAATTTCTTTCTTCATTTTTTCCAGATGGATCTCCTATCATTCCGGTTGTTCCGCCAATTAGAGCAATAGGGGAATGTCCAAATTTTTGAAATCTGATTAATCCAACTATGGCAATTAGATTACCTATATGTAGACTTTGGGCTGTTGGATCAAATCCGTTATAACATGAAATATTTTTTAATTTTAATAAACTTTCACAATTAGGAGTTGAGTCATATATGACTTGTCTCCATTTAAGTTCCTGAAATATATTTTGTGTAATCATTATTTAGTAGGATAAATTAATTTATTGTAATTAATTATTACAGATTTTTCTTAACTTCAAGAAAATTCTTCTTTATATAAGATATATCTAAATTCATTTGTTTGATTAATTCTTTTTGATCATTAAATTTAATTTCATTACGAATTTTCTCTAAAAAATGTAATTTAATTTTTTCACCATATATGTTTTCATTAAAATCTATTAGAAAAGTTTCAATACTTAATTTTTCAACCTTTTCGAATGTAGGATTGAAACCGATACTCGTAGCGGAAAGAAATTTTGAATCTTTTATTTCTGTGATTGTAGCGTAAATACCAATATTAGGAATGAGTAATTGATTGTTAGGCAACATATTAGCTGTTGGAAAACCAATACGATGACCTCTTTTTTTTCCTTCAATCACTTTCCCATCGATACAATAATACCTTCCTAAAAGTTTACTAGTTTCGGTCATATTCCCAACTTCAATATATTTTTGAATATTTGAGCTGGAGAAAATAACCCCTGAATTAAATTCTATTTTTGTTGTTATTGATTTTATGATTTTTGGATTAATATTCTTTATTAACTTTTTATCATTACCTATTCTGGCGTTTTCTCCTGAGACGATACATATAGTGTTGTAATGTTTTTTTAATATATTTATAAATTCTTCAGATTTTAGATTTTTTATAGATTCGTTAAAGTCTACAGTCACAATATTACTAGTAAATTTAGAAATTAAATTAACTCTATCTTTAAGTGTTGATAAATATAATTTGGATTTATCATTATGTATTATTGATCTTGGCTGTTCTTTAAAAACAATAACTATTGGATCATATTGGAATTTTTCGGAAGTGACTTTTAGGAATTTTAGAAGAGATTGGTGACCAATATGCACACCATCAAATGTACCAATTGTGACTACACTATTGTTAGATTGAATTCTTTGATTTTTAAGTTGTTCTTCAAGTGACATTTCAGTTTAGAATGATCTGAAGTGATATCAATAATTTATTTTTTTAACTTCTTTTGTGCATCAGTAATTAAATCATTTGTAGTTTCCCAATTAATACATGCATCAGTTATAGAAACTCCATATTTCAGATTATTTGGATCACTTAAAGATTGATTACCTTCATTAATGTGACTTTCCAACATTAAGCCTACAATAGATTTGTTACCTTTTAATTTTTGGGTCAAGATATTTTCAAAAACAATAGGTTGTTTCTTATGATCTTTATTGGAATTAGCATGTGAGCAATCAATTATAATTTTTGGGTCTAAGCCGGATTTTTTTATTTGATTTTCAGCTTCTTTTACAGATTTTTCATCATAATTAGGACCATTAGATCCACCTCTCAATACTAAATGACAAACTTCATTTCCTTTAGTATGTACTATACTAGCATTGCCGTCTAAATCTATACCTAAGAAAGTATGTGGGGAACTAGCTGATATGATTGCATCTATAGCTATTTGATTGCTTCCTCCTGTTCCATTTTTAAATCCAACTGGTACTGAAAGACCGCTTGCCATTTCTCTATGAGTTTGACTTTCAGAAGTTCTTGCACCTATCGCACCCCATGAGACTAAATCTGCTAAGTATTGAGGTATAAAAGGGTCTAGAAATTCTGTAGCAACAGGAATTCCTAGTTCATTAACTTTTAGTAGAAATTCCCTAGATCTTTTTAGTCCGTTAGATATATCAAAAGAACCATCAAGATTCGGATCATTTATTAACCCCTTCCATCCAACAGTAGTACGTGGTTTTTCAAAATATACTCTCATAACTACTAGGATTTCTTTGGATACAGTTTTTGCAAGTTCAGATAATCTTTGGGCGTATTCTAATCCAGCAGCTTCATCATGTATTGAACATGGACCGACGATAAATAATAAACGTTTGTCATTACCTTTAATAATATTTTCGATTTCATTTCTGCCCTTTATAACTATTTGAGAAATTTTATCAGAAATAGGTTGTCTTCTAAGATAAGTAATGGGCGGATCTAATGATTCAATTTGGGAGACTCTGATGTCGGATGTATTTGATATCTTCATAATGTTTTCTTTTTTTTTTTCCAAATTCTATTTTATGAGATATCAGGGCGTAAAATGCTAGCTTTTTTTAGGTAAGCATGGGAAATTTCACCCTGATTTTTTTTTGTGTTCCATAGTATCAGTATACGAATACATTTTTGTAACGCACCTTTTTTATTCATTTCATGTCCACACATCAATGGTACATTATTCCATTTTAGAATTTCTCTTGCTGCTCTAGCTGGAAATTCTGCATTTAAATCTGGACTTGTTGTAAAAAAAACTGCAGCTACATCTTCTTGAATTATTTTATTCTTTTTAATTAATGTATCAAGTAATTCTGCGGAGGCATCCATTATAGATTTAGCAGAATTATTTTCTGATGTAATTGCTCCCTTAACTCCATGAATATTATTCATTTCCTATTTAATGCTCCCTTTTGAAAGATTCATAATAAATTCTCCTGCGTTATCTTCAGGAGAAATATTTTTATTTGATTGTATATGATCTATTAAAGCTGCTCCAAAAACAGCGGCATCTGCAAATTCACCAACTTCTTTTATGTGTTGAGGTTTAGAAATTCCGAAGCCTACTGCAACAGGTGTATTAGTGAATTTTTTTACATTTGAAACTAATTCTTTAACTTTGTGATTTATACTAGTTCTTGATCCTGTGACACCTAAGACAGAAATACAGTAAATAAATCCTGAAGCAAAGTTACACGCAAGTTCTATCGATTTTTGTTCTGAAGTTAGTGCAAGTAGTGGAATAAGAGAAATTCCATAATCATTAGCATATCTTAATAAAGGTCCTGACTCAGAACCTGGAAGATCAGCTATTATAATCCCATCTACACCAGATAATGAGGCTTCTTCGCAAAATTTATTTATACCCATAGCCAAAATAGGATTATAGTATCCCATACATACTATAGGTTTTGTTACACCACTAGACTTAATTTCTTTAACTATCTTGAGACACATGCTTATGTTAGTTCCATTTTCTAAAGCGATTTGACTAGATTTTTGTATAGTAGTTCCTTCTGCTAATGGATCACTAAATGGTATTCCTAATTCTATTACATCTGCACCATTCTGATCGAGCTTTTTAACAATCTCGACAGTAGAATTTATAGTAGGGTATCCTATAGTAATAAAAGGTATTAAAGCTGTTCTTCCTTCGTTAGAAGCTTTATTAATACTTTCAGTTATTTTGTTAAGTTTGTTTTTCATAATTTTCTAAAGTTGGATAACCATTATTACAGAAATTGTATTATGTAAACTATGCGTAAAAATAGGAATCAAAATATTTTTTGTTCTTATGTATAACCAACAGAATCCCAATCCTAATATAAATGTTACTAGATAAGAGCCCGGTTCTATATGTATTAAAGCGAAGAAAACTGAGGATATTATTGCCGCTATGATATTTTTGTTGTTTGGAAATAAATTTTTCAATCCCAAAAAAACAAAAAATCTGAAAAATATTTCCTCACTAATCGGAGCAATTATTGACGCTATTACAAGCATAAATAATATATTGTTTCCTGTTTCTTTTAGTAAATCTTTTGCATTTTCAGGAGGTATTAGAATATCTAAGTTAAGTTTTTCTCCATATTCAATAATGAAATATGTCCAGAATGATATGATAAGTATACATATTATCCATACCATAATTGCTAATCCAAATAATTGAATATTTTTAGTTTTTATAAACCCAAAATATTTTAAGGAAATATTATACTTACCATGTGTTAAAGCTAGAGATAATATTGTAATTAATGTTCCTGAGAAAATAGAATAAAATAAAGTTGAATTTTTTTCTGAAGACAATGTAGAAAGTTCCATTGCAGTATAAATAACAACCAATATTACTAATGAAATAGAATATTTATAAGGAATTTTAAATTTTTTACTTAGAAAAATACTTAGAAAAATACTTAGAAAAAGTACTAAAGATTTTACGAAAAAATTTTCTATTAAGTTTTGGTTATTATTATTTGATTCTAATATTAATAAAGGAAAAGAGTTGAGTATTATTATTAACAGAGTAGCTTGGAAAATCTCGATATATGACCAAGTAATTTTATTCAAGTCTAATTTTTTTCAATTTATCCACTTAACATTACCAAAGGTGTTATTATCGAAAGGGTTTTTGTTGAATTCATTGAATTCTTTTATTGAATCTTCTAGTGTAATAAATTCCCCATGCCCAGGAAGAATATAAGTATGTTTAGGTAGAGAGTAAAGTTTAGTAGTAATTGATTTAACAATTTCTAAAAAATTTTCATGTGTGGAGGATTTTCCGGGACCGCCAGGAAAAAGAGTATCACCAGAAAATAAATGAGGTTCTGATCCGGGAGATTCTCCTGGTAAAAAATAACAGGTAGATCCTGAAGTGTGACCTGGGGTTTCAATCGATCTAATAACAAGATCCCCAAATGTATTTATTGATCCATCATCTACATTAATATATTCTTTAGGTCTGAGAGGAAGTGAATTTATATCATTATTTCCTATCCCTACTGGAACTTGATATCTATCATATACATCCTTAAAACCTTCTAAATGATCAGAATGCCCGTGAGTGATAAAAATTCCTACTATAAGAAAATTTTTTGATGAATTAAGTAAATCTACAGGATTATCTGGAGTATCGATGATTATTGATTCGTTAGTTCTCTTACAGGTTACTAAAAAAGAATTATTGGAAAATCCCGATATAAATCTTTGTATCATCCATAATTTTCCCGAGTAAATCAGTCCCATTTCTAAAATTCACTATTAAGACATAGCTTGAGGTTCAGGATCAGATTTTCTATCTGGACCGACATTTTTATCAAGAGTTTTTTCTTTAGAGTTTTGACTATTTTGAGTTTTATTATTTACTTTCTTAATTTCAGGTTTTTTCCCATCTACAATATCTGTAAATTGATCATGGTCGATGGTTTCGTTTTCTAATAAAAAATTGGCCACACTATCTAAAATTTTTTCATTTTCTTTGAGTATTTTCTTTGCATTATCTTCACCCAATTTTAGTAATCTATCTATCTCATTATCAATTACTTCTTCTGTTTTTAGGGAATAATTTCGTTCTTCAGATAATTCACGTCCTAAAAATATAGCCTCTTGTCTTCGTCCAAATGATCTATGGGCTAATTTTTTACTCATTCCATATCTCATTATCATCTCTCTAGCTATAGAAGTAGCTTGTTCAAAATCGTTCGATGCTCCAGTGGTTACATCTCCACATTTCATTACTTCTGCAACTCTTCCTCCCATAGCAGAACTGATTTGAGCTTCCAATTGTTCTGCAGAATAGAAAGACTGATCTTCTTGTTCCCATCTTGTAAACCCACCTGCATGTCCTCTACTTATTATCGAAATTTTAGCCACTGGTCTGCCGCCTTTAATAAAATGTGATACTAAAGCGTGACCTGCTTCGTGGTAGGCAGTTAGTTCTCTGTCTTTTTGACTGATCACTTTACTTTTTCTAGCTGGACCAATTGAAACTCTATCTATAGCTTCAGTTAAATTATCTAAATTAATCTTCTTTTGGTTTTTTCTAGCTGCTAATAAAGCACCCTCATTTACTAAATTAGCTAAATCAGCTCCTGAAAAACCAGGAGTTTGTTTAGCAACATCAGATAGTTCAACAGATTCTTCGATAGGCTTACCTTTTACATGCACATCTAATATTGCTTCACGTCCTCTAACATCAGGATTATCAATCATTACTCTTCTATCAAATCTACCAGGGCGAAGTAGTGCAGGATCTAATATATCAGGTCTATTAGTAGCAGCAATAATGATAACATTTACAGATGTGTCAAATCCGTCCATCTCAACTAAAATTTGGTTTAGGGTTTGTTCTCTTTCATCATTTCCGCCCCCAAGACCTGCCCCTCTATGTCTACCGACAGCGTCTATTTCATCAACAAAAATAATACATGGAGAATGTCTTTTTGCTTGTTCAAAAAGATCTCTAACTCTTGAAGCACCAACTCCAACAAACATCTCAACGAATTCTGAACCAGAAATAGAAAAGAATGGAACTCCAGCTTCACCTGCTACTGCTCTTGCTAAAAGAGTTTTTCCAGTTCCAGGGGGTCCTACTAATAAAACTCCACGTGGAATCCTAGCACCTAATGCCTGGAATCTTTCAGGATATTTTAAGAATTCGACTACTTCTTCGAGTTCTTCTTTTGCTTCAGGTACACCAGCAACATCGAAAAATGTTACTGAAGCTTGATTACCTTTAAACATTCTTGCTTTACTTTTACCAAAGCTGAAAGTTTGGCTTCCTCCACCTTGAGCCTGTCTCATCATAAAAATTAGTAATCCACCAAAGAGAATTAGAGGTAAGAATCCAAGTATCACACTAAAAAAACTTGATAGCCCACTACGACCTTTAACTTTGACCGAATAATTACTAGGGTCAACTCCACTTTCATACATAATTTCTGCAATACTTGAACCAGTTTCTTTACGGGATTTATATATTTTATTTCCGTCAATAACCTTTAAATTTTCTCCTTCTACTTCAATGAATATTTTTGAAGCAGATACTCTATTTCGAGCTAGTTCTGGAATTTCATTTATTCCTATTTCTTCTGTGGAGCTAAGTGATTGATCGAAAAAAATAAAAAAAGATAACATAGCTACGCTGATTATAATTGCGTAGACAAAAATATTTTTTACCCATCTATTGTTCATTTTTTGATATAAAAATAACGCTTCTTTATATTAGAATTTCAAGTATTTTAGCAAGAAATTATTGATTAAATTAAATTTTACCATATGAGAGTTGAAAAATTATTAACATTATGAATATGGGTTAAAATTTATTTTTATGTTATATATTTATCGTTTTTACTAATTACAGCGATTGAGATTGTACATGATGATTGTTATATTTTAAGAGTGTTTAATTTTTTTGAAATTAAATTTAATTATGATGAATAAACAACTGGTCATGGAGTAATAAAAATACAAAAAAAATATAGGGTAAACAGTAATATCAATGTTTCTACTGTGAGAGTAATTACTGGGGAAAATAACCAAGAATCAGTTGTTTTAGATACTGAAGAAGCTATAAAATTGGCCGCCAGTTCGGGATTGGATTTGGTTGAAGTAGGACCTAACCAGAATCCTCCTGTATGTCGTGTAATGGACTATGGTCGTTTCAAGTATATACAGGGTAAGAAAGATAAAGAATCTTTAAAGGCATCTAGAGCTGCAAGTAAAGTAAAGGAAGTTAGATTAAGTCCAGTTGTTTCTGAGAACGATCTAAATTCAAAAATGAATATTGCTAAAGGTTTATTATTTCAAGGAGCTAAAGTTAGAGTGTTGGTAAGATTTAGAGGAAGGCAAAATGCACATCCCGAAATAGCAATGAACGTCTTACGTAAATTTGCTGAAGGATTATCTGAATATTCTAAGTTGGAGCGTCCTCCTACTAAGATTGGAAGATCAATAAATATAGTTCTTAATCCTATACCTGGGATTAAAAATAAAAGTTCAAATGAAAATATTGAGACTGGTGTCTCGGTATAGTCTAAGCGAGAAAATTTTTATGCCAAAAATGAAAACACATAAGGGTGCTAAGAAAAGATTTCATATAACTGGAACTGGTAAAGTTGTTCGTAGTAAAGGTCCTAAAAGTCACTTTAGGAGAAGGAAAACAAAAAGGGTAAAGAGATTGTTTGGTGGTAAAGTTGCTCTTGACTCAGTTTCTTTTTCAAAAAATATTAAAGAATTTTTGGGAAGTTAATTGTTGAGATCAATAGATAGATTTTTTGAGGTAATTTAATTGGCAAGAGTAAAAACAAGTGTTACTACACGAAAAAGACATAAGGCGGTTCTTTCAGCTGTTAAAGGACATAGAGGTTCTAGAAATAGGAGATATAGATTAGCTAGGGAATCTTTGACACATGCTTTAGCTTATTCTACTGCTCATAGGAGGCTAAAGAAAAGGCAAAATAGATCTTTGCAAATCACTCGAATAAATGCTGCTTCAAGAATGAATGGTATTTCATATAGTCAATTGATGTATGGAATAAAATCCAATGGAATTAATCTAGATAGAAAATCACTTTCTGATCTAGCAATTTATGAACCTGAAGTTTTTTCAGAAATCGTGTCAAAAGTCAAAACTGAAAATAAATAACAAAAATAGTATTCAACTAAAATGTTGTAATATCTATTGAAGCAGTTATAAATACTAATGCTAAGTACAGCATCGAATATTTATAGAAACCCAAAGATACATTTTTTTTATTATCCTCTTTGGTTTTGATAATTTTTATCGAATATAAAATTAAAATTATGGATAATATCATTGTTGATGTTAGATAAAATATTCCAAATGATTGGTCAATTATTATTAGTGTTATTGTGAACCAAGCAGTTATTATTGAGTAAATTAATATATATATTTGGGTATATTTAATTCCTTTCACTACAGGCAGCATCGGAATATTGACTTTTTCGTAATCATCCTTTATTACTATTGAAAGTGCCCAAAAGTGTGGAGGTGTCCAGACAAAAATTATGATGAATAACCATATAGCGGTAAAATCAACGGATCCATTTGATCCTACCGAGAAACCAACTAATGCAGGCATACATCCCGCTGCACCCCCTATAACAATATTTTGTGGAGTTCTTTTTTTTAGTATTACGGTATAAAGTATAAAATATAATGCTGTACCTAATATTGCTAAAGAAGCAGCAAGCAAATTAGTGAAAAAATATAACGTTATAAAAGCTATGATATTCAATAATATTCCCCATAGGGTAGCAGATAAAGGAGATACTCTACCTTCAGCTACTGGTCGATTTTTTGTTCGACCCATAGCTTTATCTATTTTATGTTCATAAGACATATTTAGAGATCCAGCACCTCCGCTAGCGCAGGCACCTCCGATAACTAAAGCTATAATTTCTTCAATGGTAGGAATGCCTTTTTTACCTACAAAACAACTGCAGATAGCTACGAGAAGTAGGAGAGACATTACTCTAGGTTTTGTTAGTGCTATATAATCTATTATTTTTATGTACATGTGGAATAAATTTTGTATATATAATTATATTTTTGATATTATTTTTGGATTTTTCATTAAATTTGTAAGTAAAACTACTGTTGTCCAAATTATTGTAGCTATACTCAAATGACCAGCCCTTGACCATTCGGAAAAATTAGATAATGGAACTAAGGCACCCCAAATTATTTGAGTAAAAATCACTCCAATTCCAAAAGAAGCTAATATAATAATATTTTTAGAAAAAATTTTATTTTTATATATTATATAAAAAAAGTACCCAGTAAATATTACTGATAACAATGAAAAAATTCTGTGAAACATATGAATTATTTCTAAATTGTTAGATGGTATTATAGAATCCCTTCCACATAAAGGCCATGATGGGCAATAATAACCAGCATTAGTCCACACGGCATATGATCCACTAAGAATGGTTATTAGGATCAATAATCCGCTAAAAAAAAGCCCATAGAAATAAAATTTATACTCTTTATTTATATCAAAAAATAAGAATTTTACTTTTGAATAATTAGTAGGTGAATTAAAATCTACGAATAAGATTAGTGATGTCACAGATAGTAAAATCGTAATTTCAGCTAACATAAGGTGAATTGTTCTTACTGCAGGATTTAGTTCTGATAAGACTACAAATCCTCCTAATAAACCAACTATAATCACTAAAAGGCTAAGTGATAAAGAGGATTTAACTAAACCTTTATTATATTTATGTTTTAAAAGAACCCTTATAAATATTGTTAATATTAATAGTCCTACCAAAGTTCCCATTGATCTATGAGAGTATTCAATTAATGCATGATATTCTAATGGAGGAAACCATTTTCCGAAACATGTTGGCCAATCTGGGCAACCATCACCTGAACCAGTTACTCTGGTGATGCCTCCAATAGTTATTTGACTTACGGTACCTAAAACTGTAAGTAACAAAAAAAGCAGCAGAATATTATCTTTTTTATTGGGTGACACCCAAAAAACTCCCTTTGTTATCTTTGAAAGAAAGATAAAATCAAAAATGAATTAAAATATTTTTCTGTTTATTGCCTTGGGCGCCTAGTATTACCCTGGATAATTGGTTCGTTCTCGTGTATTTCGCCGTTTCTAATCTTTATATTGTAATCACATTCAGGTGATGTACAAACCCAAGCTTTATAGTGAACTGCTGCACCTTGTCCACCAAAATCTGATAGTGGGACAAGTACCGCATCCTCTTCATCACAATCTAAGCAAGGTGGAAAATTCTTATTATCCAATCTACTTCCTCCATAATTCCAATTAATAATTAAAATAATAGTCACTTGTAAGTTATTGATTTAATAAGTGACAACTACAATATTACAGGAGTAAATTCAAAACTATAATAATATTTGACTATATATGGTGAGTTTTGAAGATAAATAAGTAAAATTTTTAGATGTTAGTATTAGGAATAGAAACTAGTTGTGATGAAACAGCTGTAGGAATAGTAGATGGGCAAGGTAATCAGATTGCAAATATAGTTGCATCTCAAGCAGATATGCATTCGAAATATGGAGGGATTATTCCTGAAATTGCTTCTAGGCAACATATTTTAGATATTGGTAAGACTACTTATTTAGCACTTAAGAATGCTGATTTAGATTTAGGTGATATTGATCTGATTGCAGTTACATATGGCCCAGGATTAGCAGGATCACTAATTGTAGGGTTGAATTATGCTAAAGGTCTTGCAAGTTCACTAGGTTTACCTTTAGTAGGAGTAAATCATCTTGAAGGTCATATATATGCTGCTTGGATTAACAATAAATCTTATTCTCCTAAGCCATTTCAGACACAAGTTAACAAAGATAGTAAAATTATGTGTTTATTAGTTTCAGGTGGACACACGGAACTTATATTAATGGAAGATATTGGTAAATTTAATATAATTGGAGAAACTAGAGATGATGCAGCTGGAGAAGCATTTGATAAAGTGGCGAGAGTAATTGGATTGAATTATCCTGGCGGACCAGAAATTCAAAGAATGTCTGAATTAGCAATCGAAAAAATAGATCCTTTTCCAAGATCTTGGATTGCAGGAACAGATGATTTTTCATTTAGTGGAATTAAGACAGCTGTAATTAATAGATCTAAAAAACTAGGATTCTATCCTCCAAACAAAAAGAATTTTCCTAACAAAGATATACAATCTAGTTTTTCTAGAGCGTTTCAAGATTCTGTAGTAGATGTATTGGTTACTAAAACAATTAGGGCAGCTGACAAATTCAAATGTAAAGGTATTGTTCTAGTTGGTGGGGTTGCTGCAAATAAAATTTTAAGAGATCAATTATTGTCGAATTCTCATTTACCTGTGTCAATTCCACCAATTAATCTTTGTACTGATAATGGGGTTATGATAGCAATGGCAGGATTAAATAATTTTAAACAAGGCAAGACAAATGATATGTCATTAGATGTTTTACCTAGCCTAAGAATTTAAACTTTCAAGTTTAATTTATTACGTAACGGAACAGGGGATTTACTTAAAGGATGTATATTTTTTTTATTATTAATTATTTCTTTTATTTCTTTTATTTCAACTTTATTGAGAGGAACCTTAATAAAAACTTTTGGATTATTAGTATGTAATGTTACTAATAAAGTTTTTAATTTCATGAAATGATTCACTAACAAAAAAATTGAAGCTAGAAATACTAATATAGAGAAGGTGTAAGCTATTATTTGATTAAATATTATCTGTAATAGAATAGGTATTAAAATTATTCCTATAAATCCTAAAAAAAGAGATTTAATCTTTTTTGGTTTCTTAGTGGTTTCAATTGAAATTATATCGTTTAAAAAAAATTCAGATGATTTATCATAATTTGAGTGACGTATAGTGTTGTTTCTGATGTTGATAAATAATTCTTTATTTTTAGAGATAAACTTATAATTATTTTTCATTTTATTTCAAATAAGTAATATTTCATTTGTAAAATACAAGTAATTAAATCTTCTCTTTTTTTATTTTCGTGGCCAATTCTCTAGAATACGTAAGCATAAGTCCATGTATATCTACAGTACTAAAAATATCAGATGCTACAAGTTTGCCTGCTCTTCTGGTTCTCTTTTCTGTGTCTTCACTTACTCTTATTCTTTCTTTATGATTTGGTTCACCAGGATGTCCAAGTGAGGCAGCTAAATCATTTGGCCCACCTGTAATACCTGTTAGTCCTTCTATATCTAATATAGAATCTAAATTTTCCCAAGCTATTTTGGATTCTATTTGAGCCCAAACCAACATATTTGAATTAGTCCATTTAGCAAAATCTAATTTTCCACCATACTTTTTTTCCAGTAAAATTATGTCATCGAATTCTGTACCTCGACCTCCGCCCCATGATCTTTTACCATGCGGAGGAAATAGACATGCATCAGAAAGATTTTGCGCTTCTTCAGCGTTGTTAATATGAGGTCCTGTTATACCTTGAACACCTCTATCTAGGAATAAATTTACCCAATATGGAGTTGAGTCTGGCACACGTGCAGTTACGCTCATATTATATCCATTTGCAACCCGACATATATTATCAATAGCTTCTGTAGGAAAATAACCATGTTCTCCATCTATATTTATTGCGTCAAAACCTACATGAGCAGCAAGTTCTACTAGATGTAACGATGGGAACACTAGAGAAAATACTGCAGCTTTTCTTCCTGTGTTATTAGCTTTTATTATTGTATTTTCAATCATAAATTTCTCCTTATAATTATTATTGGTCTATAACTGATCCATCTTCATGTAAACGAGTTTCGACCTTTCTTATTACCGTAGGACAGTCATTTATAGCTGTATCTTTTAGACTTACTCCAATACCAGGTTTAGTAGGTAACAGTAAATACCCTTTTCCATCATGAATAGGAGCATCTGAAATCATTTTTGATTTAGGAGGGACATGTTCTCCTATAGGATATTCTTGAAGAGAAAAATTAGGTATTGATGCTGCAATTTGTAGACATGCTGCAGTAGATACAGGAGAAAGAGGATTATGAGGAACAACGCCTACATGATTAGCTTCAGCAAGAGAAGCGATTTTTTTTGCCCCAGATATACCTCCAACTAAACAAACATCAGGTCTAACATATTGAACAGAATTTCTTGATAATGACATTTGGAATTCCCATAGCGAAGTAAATCTTTCTCCTGTTGCTATTGGAATATTGATTTTATCAGCTACGTATGCCATTTCATCAAAATTATCAGGTGTTATAGGGTCTTCAAAAAAGAAAGGATTAAATTTTTCTATTCCGCGACCTAATTGAACTGCTTCAGTTGGAGTTAATCTTCTATGTATTTCTATACATAAATCTACGTCATTACCAACTGCTTCTCTATAATTCTTAACTGTTTCTATAGCATCATCAATCTTATCTGCATGTGTTTTAAAATATCTTTCGTTTCTATTTTCATCTAAAAATGGTGTTAGATGTCCTACTGCAGTAAATCCATCTTTTTTTGCTTGAATAATACCAGAAATTAATTTTTCTTTTGTATCTCCAAAAACATGATAATATACTCTAGCTTTATCTCTAACTTTTCCTCCTAATAGTTGATAGACAGGAGCTTGGAAATGTTTACCCATAATGTCCCATAATGCAATATCAATAGCGCTGAGGGCTCCCATTATTGCTGATCCTCTAAAATGTGAAAATCTGTACATATATTGCCAGTGGTGTTCAATTAGTAATGGATCTTTATCAAGTAAATAATCAGAGAATTTTGTTATTGCGGATGCAGAAGCCTCCAAAAACCCCCACGCACCAGATTCACCTATTCCAACTAAACCATTGTCTGTTTCAATTTTCACTAATAAATATTGATCTATCATTAGTGGGGTTACACTTTTAATTTTCATTATATTATGTCTTTTTATTATATTAATTTATTAGATATTTAAATACATATATTATCCGCCGCCAACAGGACGTACAATTTCTACAGTATCCATATCTTTTAGTTTAGTTTTTTTATATTCATTTTTTGAAATAATATTACCATTAACGGCTATTGCAATAGAAGATAAAGAAAGTTTTATATCTTCCAGTAATTCAGAAACAGAAATATCATCTGTAAAAGATTGATTTGTTCCATTTAATTTTATAATCATCTTCGTATTATATAGTTATTATCGTATACCAATGATTTTCGATAAAGATTTTGTAATATTATAAGGGTTTTTATTTTTCATAATTTCAGAAATTAATGCTATTCCATCAGCTCCTGATTTAATTACAGATTCAGCATTTTTTTCTGTTATTCCTCCTATAGCAATAATAGGGATATTTGTTCTATTTGAAATATTTTTTATTAATTTTGTTCCTGAGGAAGTTCCATTAGGGTGTGATTGAGATTTATATATACTTCCAGCAATAATATAATCCAATTTATTTTTTTCTGAATTTATTGCTGAATTTATACTATGGACAGATTGCCCAAATAATTTATTTTTTGGAAAAGGAGAAAATTTGGAAACATTTATTTTTTCAGGGAAATGAGTTCCTGAAATATGAGTTGAAAGAGAAGGGAATTTTGAATTTATCATTATACAAATTTCATTACCAGCAAATTGATAAATTTTTTCAGCAAAATTTTCTAATAGATTTATTGAAGTATTTTTATCTCTAATTTGGATCATATTTACCCCGCCATCGATAGCATATTTAGTGAATTCAATGAAAGGAATATATTTTTCTTGTTTGGGCAAATATGGGGTAACAAAACATAGAATTTTTTGTGGTAATTTATTCATATATTATGAATTTATTTTTCCTGTTGTAGGGCTACTTGGAGAAGCAGAATCAATAATAGGAATACGTCCAGCTAAAAATGCATTTCGTCCTGCGGTGACACCTTCTTTAAATGCCTTACCCATTAGTCCTGGATTTTGTGCTTGAGCTATTGCTGTATTAACAAGTACAGCATCGGCCCCCATCTCCATAACCAATGATGCATCAGAGGGGACTCCTAAACCTGCATCTATAACTACTGGTATAGATGAATTTTCTATTATAATTTGAATTTCTTCTTTAGTAGTTACACCTTTACCTGATCCTATAGGTGATCCAAGAGGCATTACAGTAGCACAACCTAAGTCTTCTAATCTTTTTGCAAGTACTGGATCCGCACCTATATAAGGTAAACATGTGAAACCTTCACTGATTAATACTTTTGCTGTCTCGACAGTACCAATAGGGTCGGGTAATAGATATTTACTGTCTGGTATGACTTCAATTTTTATCCAGTTAGAACCCGTTACTTCTCTTGCTAATTTTGCACAAAATATAGCTTCTTCAGCCGTAGTAGAACCTGCTGTGTTAGGTAAAATTTGATATTTATTCCAATCTAAATGATCAAGAATAGTTTTTTGATTTGGATTATCAAGATTAAGTCTTCTAATTGCAACAGTAATTATTTCTGTTTCAGATAATTCTACCGAATCTATTAAATCTTTAATACTTCGATGTTTACCTGTTCCTGTCATTAAACGTGATTTAAACGTTTTACCATCTATACTTAATAAATCTTTCATAATAATTAATAATACTTCTTTATGTGATTTTGAATTAAATCCATAATATAATTTTATTTTAGCTTATGCGATTTCATTTGAAAAATGTAATTTATTTTTCTACAAAAATTTTATATATTTTATATAAAAAAGATTAAATTTCTAGATATGGGAAAAATAATACCAATTGGCTTGATAATAGATCTAGATGGCACATTACTACCTTATTCAGATATTCCTAACACAAAGGTAGTTAATTCGTTAAGATCCTTAGCTAAGAAAAATATCCCGATAATTATTTGTTCTGGAAGAATGCATGAAGGTGTTTCTTATTATGCAAAATTAATGAGTTTATCTTTTCCTCAAATTTCAGATAATGGAGCTAAAATATTCGATCCTATAAATGATGTAGTGATTTATGAGGCAAAAATGGACAGTAATGAAACTAAAAAAATCTTAAATCAAATTGATTTTTTAAATAAATCTTTTTTTATAGGACAATCAGGCAAATTATTACATACTATTGAAAATGTAGATTTCACAAGTATTAGCTCCATTACTATCCGTCTTTCTAGTTTTTCAGAAGTTGAAGAATTAAAAGAGAAATTTTCCAACAATCTAATATCAGCTAATATTTCTCTAGGAAGTAAGAATGAATGGTATATCAACCTTACTAAGAAGGGTGTTGATAAAGGTTCAGGGATTTTTAACTTTTGTAAAATTTATGGTTTTGATCCTAAAAATTTTGTTGCAGTTGGAGATGGATTAAATGATATTTCTATGTTTAATATGGTTGGTATTTCTGTAGCTATGGGGCAATCAACTAAAGAAGTAAAAGAAAATGCTGACTTAGTCGTAGGTAGTGTAGATGATAATGGACTCTTAGATGTAATAAAAGAATTTTTTATTTAGAGTCTTTTTTTGTTCGAAGGGACTTAATACTAGTTTTTATCCCTTTACCTAAGTAATTTATTTCTTTAAAAAAATTCGACTTATATTTGTTAGAATATTCTCCTATATTTCTAATTTTTTTATGTCTATTTTTCACCAGAGAGTATGTACTTACTTTATTTAGATTTGAAAGCTCATAAATTAAAGAATTTTCTAATAATTTGATAGTTTCCTTAGGATTATCATGAGCTCCTTTTAAAGGTTCTTGTATTATTTCATCTATTACTCCTAAATTTTTACAATCTATAGCTGTTAATTTAAGAGCATTAGCAATATCATCTATCCCTTCGATTTCATTTGTTTCTATTTTTGCTGCTGCTTCTGGTTTTACAGAGGAATATATAGAGTTTTCCATCATTAATGTTCTATCAGTAACACTAAAAGCTATAGCAGATTCAGATAACCCTTCACCAATAATTATTGATATTGATGGAACTTTTATATTTGATATTTCATTTATACAGTTAGAAATTGAACTAGCTAGACCTTGTTTTTCATTTAGAGTACCTATTTTTGGACCTAAAGAGTCAATTAGTGTTATAAAACACAAATTTAATGTTTCAGCTAATTTCGCACCTCTTATTGCTTTTCTGAATCCAGAAGGAGTAATTTGTCCCATTTGATACTCTTTATTTTCGAGGAGAATAGATTTTTCTTGTGCTACCACTACAACAGTTTGGCCAAAGATTTTACCTATACCTAAAGTGATTGATTTATCCTCATTAGAAATTCTATCTCCATGAAGTTCTATAAAATTTGTAAATAAATTTTTTAAATAATATTTTGAAGTTGGACGTTTTTTATTTCTGGCTATATTAATTGTTTGTTTTGGGTTTTTTTCAATAAACTTTTTTGTATCGTATTTTTTTTCAGAATTGATTATTAAATTTGTTGATATCAAAGATAATGTTGTTGAGAGTTCATTCTTTATTTCATGTCTTTCAATAATTTTATCTATTTGACCGTTATCAAAGTAGAATTCTGATAAATGATCTTCATATATATGTTTGTTTTCAACTTCACGTAATTCACCTAGTGAAGCAAAACCTAAATGTGCTTTTGGCTCTGCAAAAATAATATCTGCCATTGAAGCAAAACTTGAAAGAACAGGTCCAGTACAAGGATTACCTAGTATTACAATGAATGGATTATTATTTTCTTTTACTGATTTTGTAGATATTACAGTTTTTGCCATTTGATGGAGAGATAAAATCCCTTCTTGGAATCTTTTTCCAGAAGAAGTAATTATTCCTATTGCTGGGATTTTATTTTTTCCTGCGTATTCTAATGCTAAAGATATTTTTTCTCCTACTACCAAACCCATAGTACCTCCGAGAAAACTTGAATCTAATACTATTAATACTGATCTGTTCCCACCTATTAAACATTCTCCTGTAATTACTGCTTCATTAAGATTGGTTCTCTTCTGATCATTAGCAAATCGTTTTTTATATGAGTTTTTAGGTGAGAAATCTTTAGTATTGGTAGATTCTATCCATTTATTTATTTCCTGAAATGATCCTCTATCAGCTAAGATTGCAATTTTTCTTCTAAGTGTTGTTGTGTAATGATATCTACATGAAGGGCAGATTCTAAATCTCTTATATAAATTAGAATTCCTTATTTCATAATCGCAAAACAAACAGTTATCATGAAGTTTTTGTAGATCGATTAAATCTCCTATAGAATTAATTTGTTTTTCTAAGTCGGAATTTTTGTTTGTCATTTATATTTAATTATTACGTTGATAAATCATTATAATACTTGTCTTGGTTTTCCTCCATCTCCAGGTCCAACTACTCCATTTTCTTCTAACTCATCCATTAATCTTGCTGCTCTAGGGTACCCAATTCTTAATCTTCTTTGTAATAAAGAAACAGATAATGTCCTTTGTGATTCAGTTAGTTGAAGGGCATTATTGTATAAAGAGTCATCTCCTGTATCAGATATATCAAAATCAGGGCTATCCTGGATTGGATTTATTGATAATTCAGGTAGATCTGGTCCAGATTGTTTTTTCCAATGTTGTACAATTTTTTCTATTTCTATATCTGTAAGCATTACACCTTGAATTCTAGTAGGCTTTGCTCTATCAACAGGAAGATATAACATATCTCCTTTTCCTAATAGTTTTTCTGCACCTGGAGAATCTAATATGGTTCTTGAATCTATTTGAGACATTACAGAAAAAGATATTCTACTTGGAAAATTTGCTTTAATTAATCCTGTTACAACATCAACTGATGGTCTTTGGGTAGCTACTACCAAATGAACACCAGTTGCTCTTCCTAATTGGGCTAATCTAACCAAGAGTCTTTCAATTTCACCTGCTGCTGTTAACATTAAATCCGCTAATTCATCTACTAATACTACAAGATAAGGCATTCTTTGATTAGTTTTAGCATTATAAGAACTAATATTTTTTACTCCTGCCTCTTCTAATAATTTAAATCTTTCCATCATTTCAGAAACTAGGGATTTAAGTATAATTATTGCCCTTTCCGTTTCTACAACAACAGGATTATAAAGATGCGGTATACCTTGATATGGAGTTAGTTCTACTCTTTTGGGATCTAACATAATCATTCTTACTTGTGTAGGATTTAATGTCATTAATAATCCAGTTATAATTGCGTTCATACATACACTTTTTCCTGAACCCGTGGAACCAGCAATTAGAGTATGAGGCATCTTAGCTAAATCACACATTATTGGATTACCATCTGTTCCTATTCCTAATGGAACAGGTAATGCAGAATCTTTACTGAATTTTTTCCAATCTACTGAATCTGTAACAGATCTAATTGTCACTTTTTGAGGTTTTTTATTTGGGACTTCTATACCTACTACGGATTCTCCAGGAACTGGAGCTTCAAATCTTAAACTAGGAGATGCGAGAGCAAGAGCCAAATCTTTTTCTCTATTAAGTATAGTATCTACTCTCACTCTTTGAGCTCCAGATTTTTGATCTCCCTTCCATCCTGGTTTCACACCATACATTGTTACTGTGGGTCCAGATTTAACATCTTCTGAATCGACTGATACATCTATTCCATATTGATCTAATGACTTTTCTATTAAATTTTTGGTTTCATTAATCTCTGATTGGCTTACTCCTTGCAGAGGTGCTATTTCTAGTATATTTTTATCAGGGATTTTCCAGTTAAATTTAATTGCAGATGAGTATTCATTTTTTGGAGCTTTAATTTCAGGAGAGTTATTCCATATAGAGGCATCATTTTCTTTAATGGAGGGGGTGTTATCAGTATTATTTTTCGATATTTTCACTTCATCTTTATGGTTTTGTACTATTTTTGTATTTTTATTTATTAATTGTAAAATTTTATTTTTAATCTGATTAATTTTTTTTAGTGTAGAGTCAGATAAGATGATATTTATAATATTCATTAATTTTTTTATTAATTTCTTTAGAATTTTAGTGAAAAATTTTGGGTATATAATAAACAATCCAAAAGAGATTAGTAATATCCCTCTGATAAATGATTGAATTATATGAAAATATGAGTAATCATATTGGTTC
This sequence comes from uncultured Dehalococcoidales bacterium, assembly GCA_964491775.1. Classification (GTDB taxonomy): domain Bacteria; phylum Chloroflexota; class Dehalococcoidia; order Lucifugimonadales; family Lucifugimonadaceae. The sequence continues at coordinate 47,770 of CAZBHC010000001.1, forward strand.
CAATAGAAAGGTTCTCTTGCCATTAATATTGATAGTTCACCACCCAAACTATTAATTTCTACACCATATAAATTAATTGGTGAAGTTATACCGATAAATGTAATAATTGAAATCCCAATAAAAAAAATTGAAGTGAAAATTTTCCAAGTTTTAATTAATGTTTTAAATTTAAATAAAAGTATATAAAAAAAAGATGTAATAAAAGAAAATATAAAAATTAACGAGGCACCGAAGATTTTAAATATATACTCACGAAAGATTGTTATTGCTATAGCAAAAAGTATTATTGAAACTACTATGTATAAATATTTAAATGTTAACTTCTTGTTAATTATTTCTCTCATGAATGTATTATATTTCAATAGTGGAAATAATTACCATTGGAGCTAATTCCATGTTTTTACGTAAAAATTCTTTGGAAGATTTTTCTAAGTTATATTCTAATTCCTCTAAGGTGGAATTTTTTTGAAAATTTGAAGTTTTTAAAACATTACTTAATTCTTCAAAAAGTTTAATGTTTTTATTATTATTTGGGATACCAAAAGATTTAGTTTCAATTGATTTAAGCAAATTTTCAGAAGAAAAGTCTATACCACAAAAAATTATCACCCCTGTTTTTGTATTATATTTATTTTTTTCAGAAATATTATTATTATTGTCTAAATATATTTCACCGCTATTTATTGAACCCGAAATATGACCTTTTGTATTTGTAATTTCTAAAATATCACCATCTTCAATCAAGAAAACATTGTCATCATTAACACCACATTCTTTTGCAAGATCGTAATTTGCTTTTAGCATACGATAATCTCCGTGAATAGGTAAGTAATTTTTTGGTTTTATTAAATTAATCAACATTCTAAGTTCTTCTTTTTTTGCATGACCACTAGTATGAGTAATAAGATTATTATTTGTAATTACTTTTGCTCCTAATCTCACAAGATCATCTATTACTTTATTAATTCCTAATTCATTTCCTGGTATTACGCTTGCTGACATTATAACTGTGTCATTTTTCTTTATTTTTATTTTTTTATGATCATTATTCGATAATTTCATCAGAGATGATGAGGTTTCTCCCTGTGATCCAGTTATCATTATTACTATTTGATTATCTGGTAATTTTAAACATTGATTTAGAGGTAAATCGTTATTGTCTAAATCAAGGTATTTAAGATTTTCTGAGATTTCAGAATTATTAATCATACTTCTTCCGGCAAATGAAATTTTTCTATTACATAACTTAGCGATATAACTTATCATCTGCATTCTAGAAATTAGAGAAGCAAAACTACATACAAAAACTCTTCCTTTAGTTTTTGAGATAATATTAAACAAATTTTCAAAAACTTCTTTATCTGAACCAGAATAACCTTCCTCTTCTGCATTAGTAGAATCTGCCATTAACAATAAAGTTTTATTATTTCCTAAGTTTGCTAAGTTTGCTAAGTTTGAAGGATTTCCAATTATTGGATTATGGTCAATTTTAAAATCTCCTGTATGAATAATATTTCCATTATCTGTTTCTATACAAATTCCATTAGAATCCGGAATTGAATGGCATACTTCAAACCACTTAACATTGAAATTTCCTATTTTGTATTTTTTTTCAATATTAATTGTTGTAATGTTTATAGAAGATGTTCTAAGTTTCTTTTTGTTAATTATTTCAACTGCAAATTTTGGTGCATAAATAGGTATATTTAATTTTTTAACTAAATATGGTATTGCAGCAATATGATCTTCATGGCCATGTGTAATTAATAAGCCTTTAATTTTTTTATAATTTTTTTCTAAGTAGTCAATATTTGGGATAATTATATTTACACCATCCATTTCTTCATCCGGAAATGTTCCTCCAGCATCAATGATTAGTAGTTCGTTATTTTGTTCAATCACCATCATGTTTTTACCGATTTCACCTAGCCCACCTAAAGGAATTATCTTAATATTTGAATCTGTAATTTTCATAAGTATTTTATTTTTTTTTTGATAAAGTAGAACGTAATAATTCTGGGATTCTTGACATGTCTAATTTTAGAGTTTCTAATATTTTAGGATTATATAAAGCTGCTGCAGGATGATATATAGGATACAAAATTCTATTCTTCCATGGGATATTTCTTCCATGATCTAATGAAATTTTTCCGTTAGGAATGAAATGTAATAGGGCGTATTTTCCTAGAGTAACAATTATTCTTGGATTTATAATTTCAATTTGTTTCATTAAATAATTTTTGCATGCTAGAATTTCATTTTCCAGAGGGTTCCTATTATTTGGTGGTCTACACTTTACTACATTGGTGATAAAAACATCTTCTCTATAAATTGGAACTTCAATGAATAATTTTTCTAGTAGGTTTCCAGCTCTTCCTATAAAAGGTAATCCTACTTCATCTTCTTTAGATCCAGGTGCTTCTCCTACAAACATTAAAGTAGCATAGGATGGACCTACGCCTGGGACAGCATTTTTTCTACTTGAAGATAAATTGCATTTTTTGCATTTAATTACTAACTCATTAATTTTTTTTAACTGATTTAAGCTATCAGATTTATCTATTAACAACCGTAAGTTCTCGAGATGAATATTATTTCATATTAGTAAAAAATATATAGATTGAATTAGTCTTCTATATTATTTGATTTAAGGTATGTAACAGCGTCATTTACTGTAAGAATCTTTTCTGCATCCTCATCAGAAATTTCCAGTGGATTATCATCAGTTCCAAATTCTTCTTCTATCGCCATAATTAGTTCCACTACATCTAATGAATCTGCTTCTAAATCTTCTGTAAAAGAAGACTCAGGATTGATTTCTTCTACTTCTACTGACAATTTATCTGCTGCGATTTCTCGCACCCTATCTAGCACACTGGCCATTCTATATCCTCCATGTTTATAAAATTTAATTTTTTATTTTTAACGATAATATAACAATTATTATAATAACAGCGTTACAAGAATACCATTTATTAATGATCCTGAAGAATCTGAACCTAAACAGGATGCTACTTCTATTGATTCATTAATTATTATAGGCTTAGGTAAATTAGGTTCAATTAAAGATTCTGAAATAGCAACACGTAGTGAATTTCTATCTATTGAGGGCATTTCATTAATATTGAATCCAACTGTAGCACTAGAGATTTTCTCATCAATTAGGCTAGATTTTTCTGTAATATTTTTTAGTATTTTTCTAGTAAGTTCTTTATCTTTTTTACCTATCTTTTGATTTCCTAATAATCTTTCAGAAACTATTGATATATCAAGACCCGACATTTCAGATTCATAAAGACTTTGAACAGAAATTATTCTTGCCTTTCTTCTCCCATCTACAATTTTTGGAGTTGATTCTGATACCCTATGGCCTTCAACTAATATATCCAAATTATCTGATTGCATTTTACATATTTTTATGCAGCATAATTTTCGACATCATCAAAATTTGAAATGGATGTAACCGAAGGAGAACCATCTATTCTTTTCATTATTCCTGAAAGAATTTTTCCATGTCCTATTTCAAAAAAATCATTAATACCTGTATTCATCATATATGTGACAGAATTATTCCACTGTACACATGAAGTTAATTGCATCTCGAGTTCATTTTTTATTTCATCTACAGTATTTAATGGTTCAGCACTTACATTACCAATTATAGGAATTATTGGATCATAAAATTTAATATCTTTCATGGCTGCGTTTAGTCCATTTTTAGCTGGTGACATTAAGCATGAATGGAAAGCTCCATCTACTTTAAGGGAGATGGCTTTTTTTGCACCTCTTGCTGTAGCTAGATCTAAAGCGGTTGCTAAAGATGCATGATCTCCACCAATAATTATTTGTTTTGGAGTATTGACTGTACAAATTTCTGTACCTGAATCATTACATATCTCTAAAGTAGTTACCTCATCTAAACCAATTAATGCAACCATTCCACCTGGTTTTTTATCGCATGCCATTTGCATCTGTTTGCATCTTTCGAGTACTAATTTTACAGCATCTGCAATTGAAAAAACACCAGCGACTGTCAAGGCTGAATACTCTCCTAAACTATGTCCAGCTACTATTGAAGGGGTTGAAATTGTATCGGTAGTTTCCTCAATAGATTTCCATAAAGCTATAGAAGTTGCAAGTATAGCAGGCTGGGCATTTTCTGTACGAGTTAATTCATCTTTATCACCTTCAAACATTAAATCTGAAAGGTTTCTCCCTAGAATTTCATCTACTTCATCAAATACATCTCTTGCAGCAATAGAGTTGAGATATAAACTTTTTCCCATCCCGATATCTTGTGATCCTTGACCAGGGAAAATGAATGCTGTATTCATAATATCTTTTGACATATTGTTAACCTATTATCATCCAGAATTAGTTGATTCTAATCTATTATCTAAATCCCAACTTCCTGGCATAGTTTTACCTTTATAATTACCACAGAATTTACATATTCTATGAGGTTGTATAACTGAATCACAACCGTTACAAACTGAAAGCGCGGGGCTTTCAATTGAGTTATGAGCATTACGTTTACCTTTACGAGCTCTAGAATGTTTTTTCTTTGGTAGTGGTGGCATAATATTCCTCAGGATATAATTTTGAACCTAATTTGTTACTTTTTCAAGTATATATAGGTACAGATTTTTTAAACTTTATGCACAAATACATTTATTTAGATTCAGATTAACCAAACAAACTTTACATAAACCAAGGCAATTATCTCCACATAATTTTTTTATAGGAATCACTGAAAGTAAATAATCTTTCAATATTTCATAAAGGTTTATTTGATTATAAATATCTATTACATATTTATTAGTATCATAAAAATCATTTTGACTAATTAGGTCCTTATTATTATAGGTTGTGATAAATTCTTCTTCAAAATATGTTTCGAGATTCATTATTATTGATTGTAAACATCTATCACAATAATCTTTATATTTAGCTCCTATTTCTCCATAAACTAATATATTCTTATGTGTTTTGATCATAGTAATTTGGCAAACAATATCAATAAAATCTTGTTTTTCAGCTGAAAAATTTTCTAGTTTGAATGAATGCTTTCTTGTTTCACCAACATTTTTTGATAATAATGTTGCGACGTTAAATATCATTATTCTTTATTTTAAAAGAGTTCTACTTATAACTAATCTTTGTATTTCAGAAGTTCCTTCATAAATTTCAGTAACTCTTTGATCTCTGTACATTCTTTCTACTAATGATGGTTTAAAATAACCTGTACCACCATGTATTTGTAATGCTTTATCTACAACCCTTCCACTAACTTCTGATGCAAATAATTTCGCCATGGCTGCTTCTTTGGTATAAGTAAGCCCTTCATCATGTCTCTTAGCGGCTCTCCATGTCATTAATCTTGCTGCATCTACTTCTGTAGCCATATCTGCTAACATAAAAGATATACTTTGATGTTGGCTAATGGGTTTATTAAAGGTTCGTCTTTCTTTAGAGTAATCTAAAGCTGCATTCATTGCACCTTGAGCAAGTCCTACACTTTGAGCTGCAATCATGATTCTACTAGAATCTAAAATTTGTAAGGCAATAGAATATCCATCTCCCTCATCCTTTAATCTGTTTTCGACAGGAATGATACAATTATCGAATATTATTTCTGCGGTAGAAGACCCTCTCATTCCCATCTTACCGTGTTGTGGAATTACATTTAATCCTTTTGTATTTTTATCTACAATTAATGCACTTATTCCCTTATATCCTGCATCTTTATCACTTGTACAGAAAACAACAAATACATCTGCAACTTCGCCATTAGTTGTAAAAATTTTGCTTCCATTCAATATGTAATTATTTGTATCATGTTTTCTAATTTTGGTGTTTAATCCTAAAGCATCAGAACCATTTTGAGGTTCACTAAGAGAAAATGCTGCTATTTTTTTTCCACTAGAAAGTAAAGGTAACCACTTTGTTTTTTGGTCAGAATTACCAAACCTGCTAATTGTTTGTGAACCTAAAGATACGTGGGTAATCAAAATAGTGCTGGTAGATCCACAAACAGATGCAATTTCTTCAATTACAACCATCATATCTACATATTCTCCACCAGATCCTCCAAATTCTGAATCTAAAGTTAACCCTGTGAAACCTAAGCTAGCTAAGCCTTTAAATTGATCCATTGGGAATTGTTCTTTTTCATCAATTTCATGTGCTTTAGGAGCTAGTTCAGCTATAGAGAACTCTTTTGCTGTTTGTAATAGAATTTTTTGTTGTTCTGTATAAAAAGATTGCATAATTTATTGTAACTCTGAAGAAACGATAAAGTAAATTTTATTTGTTAATTATGTCGAATGAAATTGGTCTTGTAATACAATTTAGATAATATTTAATAACTTAGGAATAATTACAATGATTAATCAAAAATTAAGAATTATTGGGATTGATCCAGGATTAAGTAATACTGGATATGGAATTTTAGACGTAAATTTTAACGATTTTAAGGCTGTAGAAGGTGGTGTTATACGAACCAAATCTTCTGATTCTCTCGAAAAAAGACTAAATATAATTTTTGAAAACATATCACAAATTATCGAGGAATTTTCTCCAGTTGAAATGGCCATAGAAGATCTACATTCACGTGTAAAATTTGCGAAAACTGCTATATTAATGGGACATGCTAGGGGTGTTATTGTTATGGCTGCAGGTAGATCAAATTTAAATGTAATAGATTATCAACCAACTAAAGCTAAAAATTTAGTTTCTGGATTTGGAAGAGCTAGTAAAGATCAGATTAAACAGGCTGTTTCTATGCATCTAGGTGATATACAAGTTACTAAAAATGAGCATGTTGCTGATGCTTTTTCAATAGCGTTGTGTCATGCTATGGTAAGGAATTCTTTACAAAGAAGTAAATGATGATAACTTATATTAAGGGTACAGTACGAGAAATAAACCAAGATCCATGCTCTATTATTGTTTTGGCAAATGATATAGGTTATCAGATAAATTTACCTGTATTTGTGTATGAATCTATTAAGTTAAGTAATTTCAAAAAAGATGATTTTATAGAATTAGAAATCTACTATCATATTACCGAAAGACAACCTAAACCCCTTTTAGTTGGATTTCGTCATGCTGCTGAGAGAACCTTTTTTGAGCAACTTGTTCAAGTAGAGGGGATTGGTCCTATTAAGGCTGCTTCAGCATTAGTATTGCCTGTGTCAACCATAGCAGCTGCAATAGAAACTGAAGATATTTCTACCCTTCAACAATTACCAGGCATAGGTAATAGAGCTGCTCAAAAAATTATTGCTACATTAAGAGGAAAAGTAAGCGCTACAGCATTATTGAGAGATGGTTTGATCCAAGAAAAAGATGATAATACCAAACAAATTAATATACGTAATGAAGCAATTGAAGCTTTATTAACTTTAGGATATAGAAATAATGAAGCTAAAAATCAAGTTGATGAAGTAATAAATAAATCATCAGAGGCTATAGAATCAACTGAAGAGATAATAAAGGAAGTTTTCAAAAACAAAATAAGTAATTAGTTTTTTTAGAAAAAATGGAAAATAATTCGGAAAGTAGAGAAAGAATTTTAAAATCTTCGAAAGAAGATTTTATTGATAATTCAAATGAAATTAATGATCTAGAATCTAAATATAAAGTTAATGATTTACGTCCTAAGCAATTTTTAGATTATGTTGGACAGGAATCTGTCGTTGAAAGTATAGCTATAGCAGTATCTGCGGCTAAAGAGCGAGGAGATCCTCTTGATCATTCTTTATTTCATGGTCCTCCAGGCCTAGGGAAGACAACTATTGCACATATTATTTCTCGAGAAGTAGGAAGTCAGTTAATTCATACATCTGGGCCAGCTCTAGATAGACCAGCAGATGTTGTAGGATTATTATCAAATTTAAATAATTCAGATATTTTATTTATAGATGAAATCCATCGCCTTTCTAATTCAGTAGAAGAATATTTATATTCAGCTATGGAAGATTTTAGAGTAGATTTTGTGACTGGTTCTGGAGCATTCGCTAAAACAATTAATTTACCTTTATTACCCTTTACCCTTATAGGTTCCACAACTAGGGTAGGTATGTTAAGTGCTCCTCTCAGAGAGCGATTTGGGTTATCTTATCATTTAGATTATTATTCTATAGAAGAATTATCTAAAGTAATAACTCGTTCTTCAGGCATATTAGGATTAGAAATAGATAAATCTTCAGCCGAAGAAATTGCAAAAAGATCTAGAGGGACTCCTAGGATAGCTAATCGTTTATTAAGAAGAGTTAGAGATTATTGTCAAGTAAAAAATTATGGTAATCTTCAGATTGATATAGTTACTGAAGCATTAGATAAAGAGGGTGTAGATTCTTTAGGTCTTGATCGATTGGATAGATTATATCTTAATACTCTTTTTAATAATTATCAAGGTGGTCCAGCTGGCATACAAGCTCTCTCAGCAACAGTTAATGAAGATCAACAAACGTTAGAAGATGTAGTAGAACCATTTTTGCTAAAAATAGGCTTTTTGGTTAGGACTTCACAAGGAAGAAAGATAACAAGTAAAGGTATTTTACATTTAGGTTATACTGTAGACGATAATATACAGGGGAAATTAGTTTAACTAAGTAGTTTCTTCATCCAACTCCATACTGGCTGATTTTATTAGTTCGTCAGGTATATCATCAAAAGAGGAATAGTTTAAGGAATACATTTTAGAATATAATCCTCCTAAAGAAACTAATTCATCATGGTTACCTGTTTCAATAATTTTTCCATCTTGCAAAACAATAATTCTGTCTGCACCTCTAATTGTTGCCAGTCTATGTGCTATAACCATTCCAGTTCTATTTTGTAATAATTTTGCTAGTGCCCTTTGTATTAACATTTCTGTATAACTGTCAATACTAGCAGTAGCTTCATCAAGTATTAATATCTTTGTATCAGCTACTATAGCTCTAGCAAATGAAAGTAACTGTCTTTGACCTAAGGATATATTTGAGCCTCTTTGTTCTAGTAAGGTGTCATATGTATGTGGTAGATTCATAATGAAGTCATGTGCACCTACTGCTTTTGATGCCTCTACTACATCAGATCTGGTAGCTTTAGTATGAGAATATTTTATATTATCTAAAATTGAGCCAGTAAATAAGAAAGGTTCTTGAAGTACCATTCCTACGTTCTCACCTAAAGATTTTTGTGTTACTGATCTAATATCTTCCCCTCCAATAATTATCTCTCCGTCCCATACATCATAAAATCGATGCGTTAAAGATGTTATTGATGTTTTTCCTGAACCAGTTGGTCCTACCAATGCTACAGTTTCTCCAGGATCAATATTAAAGCTTATATTTTTTAATACAGGTTGATTTTCAACATATCCGAAAGTGACATTATTGAAGATTATTGAACCGTCTATATCTGTTAATTTTTTGGCTCCTCGTTTATCTTTCACGTCTACTGGAACATCAATAATTTCAAAAATTCTTTCTCCTGATGCCATAGCTCTTTGAAATACAGAGTAATGCATTGTTAAGGCTCTTATCGGATCAAAAAATCTTTGGACGTATAATATAAATGCTACTAAAGCACCAATTTGTAGACTTCCATTTGTTATAAGTATTCCTCCGCCAATAGTGATTACACTTAAAGAAATTCCTGTAAGGGTATCAACAATTGGCATCATTATTACACTATATCTTGTAGCTTTGTTTTGAGCCTTTAGATTATCATGTGCTAGTACATCAAATAAAGAATAGTTTACTTTTTCTCTAGTTAATCCTTGTACAGCTCTTACACCATTAATATTTTCAGCTAAAGCTCCGCTTACTATCGAAGCAGTTACTCTTGATTTAAGAAAAGCTCTTCTAGCATGTGGTAACCATAATATTCTTACTAATAGTAAAGCAGGAATAACACCTACCATCATCATTGCTAATTTCCAGTCAAGAAAAAACAAAGCAAAAACAATACCAGAAATTAATAGTAAATCACCTATACCAATAGTAATAGTGTGTAAAAATTCTTGTAATGCAGCTACGTCACCTTGAAGTCTAGACATCATTCTACCTACCTCTGTTTTATCCATAAAAGATAGAGAGACTCTCTGTAAATGTTCAAACATACTTCTTCTAAGATCTATAAGCACTTTCTCCCCAACTTTCCCTATTATTATTTCTTGTAAGTAATTAGAAATAAAATTAATTAGTATTCCTAAAAAAAATGCTATTATACAAAAAATAAAAATTTCATCTACTTGATTATTTTCTAAAAGAGCTGAGTCTATAGTGTATTTGACAATCAAAGGTAGAATAACTGAAGAAATAGAAAAAAATATAACTGCAATAACAGCATAGATTATTTGTTTTTTAAAAGGTTTAAGGTATTTACCAAATCTTTTAACTATTTTTGAATCATAAGCTGAACCAAAAATTTCTTCATCAAAAAAAGTATTTCTTTTTATTGAAGCTTTTGGAGGGTTATTTGGTTTTTTTTGCAAATTTAATCTACTTTTGGTCTAATTTGTAATTCATAAAGTTCAGAATATTTACCACCGCTAGCTATTAATTCTTCATGGGTTCCTCTTTCTTGGATTTTTCCAAATTCAAGAAAGATTATTTCATCAGCATGCATTAGGGAGGATAATCTATGAGAAATAATTATAGAAGTTCTACTTTTGGTAGCTTCTTTAAGTGCAATTCTGATTTTTTGTTCAGTTGCAGCATCAACTGCAGATGTAGAATCATCAAAAATAATGATTTTGGGTTTCAGTAAGATACTTCTAGCTATAGATAATCTTTGTCTTTGTCCTCCTGACAGGGAAACACCTCTTTCTCCAACCATGGTATTGAATCTATTAGGTAAGTTAACAATATAATTGTAAAGTTGAGTATTTTTTGTAGCTACTTCAACATCTCTATCTTCAGCCCAAGGATTACCATATGCAACATTTTGATCAATTGATGCTGTGAAAAGAAAAGAATCCTGCTCAACAACACTAACTATGTGCCGTAAAGATTCTAAGGTTATGTCTTTAATATCAACATTATCGATAGTTATAGATCCTGATGTAGGATCATAAAATCTAGGGATAAGGTGAGCTATTGTAGACTTTCCACTCCCCGGAGGGCCAACTATACCTATAGTGTGTCCGGGTGTAGCTTCAAAATTAATGTTTGTTAGAGTTCTTTCACCTTCGTATCCAAAATTTACATTATTAAATTTAAGTATGCCTTTGGCATTACTTAGATCCTTAGCATTCTTGTTCTCTTTGATTTCTGGATCCATATCTAATACAGAAAAAAGCCTACCTCCTGAAGCTGCTCCCCTGGCAAAAGCATTTACCATCATACCCAACATTCTAACTGGAGCTTGAAGAATACTCATGAATGCTAAGAAAGTAGCCAATTCTCCTATTGTCATATTACCTTGTATTACTTTCAGCCCGCCTATCCAAATTACAAGTCCCATAGAGATAAGGAACGATGTACTAATTAAAGAAATATTTATTGATCTTATTTCTACTTGTTCATTTGCAATTTCCAAAGTTTCTTTTGAAGCTGAATCAAATTTACGCATTTCAAAATTTTGTGAAAAGAATGATCTTACAACTCTAATTCCTGCCATGTTTTCATCCATTACTTTTGTAAGCGTAGACATTTTTTCTTGAAGTTTATACCAAGATGTGCGTAATTCTAATCTTGTTGCAATAGACCGCCAACCAGCAAATGGGACAAAACTTAAGCTGAGAAGGCCCAAAACTAAATCAGTCCTAATAACCATATACGTACCAATACCCAGTAATAACATTAAAAAAATTGTTCTTAGAAAAGCTGTTCTAACAAACATAGAGACACCCTCGATATCTAAAAGTGCTCTCGTAATAAGATCTCCAGAATGAATATTTGAATGATAACTAAAGCTAAGTCTTTGTAATTTTTCGTAGTATAAAAGCCTTAATTCATATCCTATATGTTGACCAATAGATTCTCCCATATAATTATATAAACCAGTAAAAACTCCTCTCATCGAAGAAGCCAATAAAAGGTAGATTCCGATTAAAATCAATTGACTTTGATCCACCTCATTTGAATTTGTTACGATTTTTGAAATATTTTCAACACCACTACCTATCAGAATAGGCATCCATAGTTGAAACCCTACTGCAAAAAAAATAGAAATAATACCCAAGGTTAGAAGTAATTTATATTTTAAACCCATCTTAATTATTCTAATATATGTACCAGAAGCACTGTCTGGATTATTAGTAATAGAAAAATCTATTTTTTTTGTATTCATATTTCAAGAAATATTTTTTTTAAATATTTAATTTGAATTAATATTTACAGTTTCCCTATACTTTTTGGTAAAAAATCGTATCTATGTTTTAATCAATAATTAGAATTTAATGATTAAATTTTACGAAATGAAAAAAAATAAAGGTAACAAATTTTATATAAGACATGGTAAAAAAGAAGATTTAAAAATCCTTGATTTTATTCAATCTAAAAATTTTAGAATAAATAATCTTCCTACTGCTAGTAAAGAGTTTCTTTTACCTGAATCAATAGTTCTAGTAGTGTCTAAAAGATGGTCCAAGGCACAATACGATAAAGGCTCAAGAAATTTATTAAATATTACATATGATAAATCTAAGGAACAACAATCTTTTGTTAGAAAGATATTTATTAAACTAAAAGATATTTTTTTAAGATTTAAACCTCCTGAAGATCATATTTTAGGATTTATAACATTACGTAAGATATTTAATGACTATCATGTTATGACGATTGTGGTAAGGAAAGAACAAAGAGGTAATGGTATTGGTGAGTTATTAACAATAGGTGTATTTGATGAAGCAAAATATAATAATATCGACACAATAACCCTTGAAGTGTCGGAAGAAAATTCTAATGCCATCAATTTATATAAAAAATATGGATTTATAAAAAAAGGTCTGAGGAAAAATTATTATAATGGAGAAAATGCTTTAATTTTTACTACACCTAGAATTAATTCATATAGCTATACAAAAAGTTTATTTGTGAATGTTAATGATTATGTTCAAGATGGATCAAATTATTTTTCAAAAAAGATGAGTAATTTTAAAAGAAAATCAATTTTTCTTAATTAGGAACTAATTTATAAACTGAAATTTTCTGAATCTTCTAAAATATTTAATGATTCAAGCATGTATGAAAGTTCTTTTTTTGTATTTATATCTATTTCTGGAGTAGGTTTTCTCACATAATCAGATTTAATAATACCTCTATGTTTTAATATATTTTTTCTGATACTTAGACCAATACCAGCGGAGTTTTCATATCTAATAAGTGGTATCCAATGATTAAATATCTTTTTTGCGATATCGTATCTACCTTTAGTTGTATGATTATATATCGAACTTAACACTTCTGGATATGCAAATCCTGTCATAGTTCCAACAGCACCCCTCCGTAATTCTTCTAAAAAAAAGGCACCGCCTAGTCCGCCAAAAATAGATATATTTGGGATCTCTTTTAGAATATTAGAAATCTTTGGAGGAGTTGGTGGATCTTCTAGTTTTATCATTTTTATTATTGGGAATTCTAAATGTAATTTTTTAATTATATTAATATCAAGAAAGACACCTGATTCAGAAGGTAAATCTTGTAAAACAACTGGTATCTTTGAGAAATTTTGGGCAATTTTATAATATTCCATTACAGATAAATTATTTGGTTTGTTTAATCTTGGAGGGCATATTAATAATGAAGATGCGCCCAATTCCTGCGCTTCTAGAATTCTTGACTTTAAGACATAATTACTATCTGATGACACGCCTACAGTCACAGGTAACCTTTTATTGATTTTAGAGATTACAAATTTCATAATTTCTAGTCTTTCGGTATCTAATAATCTGTTTGCTTCTCCCATAACTCCTAAAGTTACGACACCTTTACATTTTGCTGAGACAGAAAGTTCAAGTAATTTCTCTAATGAATTGAAATCTATTTCGTAATCCTCTTTGAAAGGCGTTGGAAGCATGAAATGCGTCCCCCAAAAGTTGGTAAAATTTGAGGATATTTCTAACATATTCTATGTATTTTTACCTGGTTCAGAATTATCATAATCATAATCGTAGTTAATTTTTATGAATTCTTTTTGGTCATCTGGTACCTGATCTTCAGGGAAGATAGCGTTTTCAGGGCATACTGGTTCACATGCAGCACAATCTATACATTCATCTGGGCTAATGAATAATTGTTTATCCCCAGGATTGGAATAGATACAATCTACAGGACATACATCAACACAAGAGCCATCCATAACATCTATGCAAGCTTTTCCAATAATATATGTCATAAACTTCTCCTCAATTTATGTATAATGTCATCTTGAATTAATGTGAACCACATCCACCGCCACCACATCCGCATCCACCGCCACCACTTCCACATCCACCACCTCCGCTTCCACATCCACCTGAGTTTCCACAAGCGCACCCTCCAGGAAAGTTTGGGTTGGAAATTACAAATCCTGAACGCTGAAAACCTTCTACATAATCTATGTTAGAGCCATCTATAAGTGGAGCGCTTTGATCATCAACCAAAGCTTTAATTTCTCCATCAATAACAACATCATTATCTGATGGAGAAGTTTCTAGTCCAAAAACATAATCAACTCCACCCTCTTGGGTCTCCGTTACAGCTACCCTTAGATATTGATCATTGGCTGGTGGGTCCTGCTCTGCGAGAACTTCTTTTAGTTTTATTACTGCGGCATCGGTGAACCCAAGTGTAATTTTTTCTGTTACCAATCGAAACTCCTATAATGACTAAATCAAAATTTCATATGTACAATTATAATCCAAGGACTTAAATCATTATTAGGATAATATGTATCTAAATTGTAATTTTAATAATATATTTTAATTAAATAAAAGACACACTTTTTACCGTTTCCGGTGTATAATTGAGATATAAAGTAATTTTTCGTAATCTATATATAAAACAATAGTAAAATTGCGTTAATTATTTCAAATGAATGTTATTTTGAAGTTTATTGTGAAATATTGAATATTACTATCAATAATAATACTATTTTTATTAAAGATTTGGATTGAATTTAATGGATGATTTTGACAAAAGTATAATTGATATACTAGAATCTGACGGTAGGGCTTCTAACGCAGAGATTGCTAGGAAAATTGGTGTCAGTGAAGGTACTATTCGCCGAAGACTAAAAAAGTTAATCGATAATAAAACGATTTCGGTTTTGGCTATTTCTGATCCTAGGCAAATGGGATATGAATTTGAGGCTTTAGTTGGGATTCAGGTAGACCCTGGACTAGTTGAGCCGGTTGCTGAAGCTATTACAAAACTAACAGATACAAAATGGGTTTCTATTACAACAGGCACATATGATGTGTTTGCTTGGGTAATTTTACCAACTGCTGAGGCTTTAGGTAAATTTCTTCGAAATAGAATTGGAGAAATTCAAGGTGTAAAGAAGACTGAAACGTTTGTTAGTTTGCAGGTAGTTAAGAGGGAACTGGAATAATATTTTTGGAGTGAAAATGGAAATAATAAGAAAAAGAACACGATATATCTTTGGAAATTTTGGTTTATCAATAAGAAATCAAGAACCGTTATTTAGGAAAGTTTTTCCTAAAATTTCTTTATTTCAAACTATATTAATTTCTTTGATAGGTACGATACTAATTTCTATTTTATCTCAAGTAAAATTTTATCTACCTGATAATCCTGTTCCAGTTACATTACAAACTTTTGGAGTTTTAACTATAGGTGGATTTTTAGGCTGGCGATGGGGATTAGTATCGATTTTAACATATTATTTAATTGGAGCATTGGGTCTTCCGGTTTTTGCAAACGGAGGTGGAGGATTTGATTATGTTTTCCAAGGGGTTACTGGTGGATATCTTTTAGGATTTATTCTAGCGACTTTTTTAGTAGGATATCTTTATCAAAAAGGTTGGAATAATGGGAAAATTTTATGGGGGATGTTAGTAGGATCAATATTTATATATGTACCTGCATTGATTTGGCTTAGTATTTTCGATTTTTCCTGGCCTCCAGAGGGGCAACTATTGGAAAAAGCTCTTTATCCTTTTATACCAGGAGATTTAATAAAGCTTATCCTAGCTTCGTTAGTTATTACTGGAATTAATAATTTTGTGAATAAGAAAGATGTATAAGGTTGTATAAAGATACTAATTGTGGAGATATAACATTAGACAGGGTAGGTGATTTTGTTATTGTGGCTGGATGGGTTAGTAAGAGACGAGATCATGGTAATTTAATTTTTATAGATCTAAGAGATAGGAGTGGTATATTACAGATAGTATTTAATCCTAAAAATTCCGAAGAATCTCATAATTTATCAGAAAAATTACGTAATGAATGGGTTATTCAAGTTTCGGGAACTATTTCAAAAAGGAAAGAAGGAGCTGAAAATAATGATCTAAAAACAGGTCAAATCGAATTGAGTGCAACAGAATTGAAAATATTGAGTCCATCTAAAACACCTCCATTTGAAATAATTGATGAATTAAATATTGATGATTTAACAAGATTGAAATATAGATTTTTAGATTTGCGTCGACCAAAAATGCAAAATTTATTGAAACTTCGTCACAATGTAACACGTGAGATTTGGGATTATTTATCAGATAAAGATTTTATACAAATAGAAACACCTGTACTTATTAAAAGTACTCCAGAAGGTGCTAGAGATTATGTCGTTCCTAGCAGGTTACATCCTGGTCAGTTTTATGCCTTACCTCAATCCCCTCAGCAACTTAAACAAATACTTATGGTTTCAGGGATTGAAAAATATTTTCAGATAGCACATTGTTTTAGAGATGAAGATTTAAGGGCTGATAGGCAACCAGAACATACGCAACTTGATTTAGAAATGTCATATGTGCATAAAAAAGATGTTATTGAATTAGTTGAAGGTCTATTTATTTCAATCGTTGAAAAAGTTGTCCCTAATGCAAAATTTGATAAACCTTTTTTACGTATTTCTTATGATGAATCAATAGAGAGATTTGGAACAGATAAACCCGACACTAGATATGGATTGGAACTTAAGACTATATCTAAAATTGTTACAAATATTGGGATTAATGTTTTTGATTCTGTTATTGAGAATGGAGGTATTGTAAGGAGTATTGTTTTGCCTGATTGTGGAGAATACACTAGGAAGCAAACTGATGAATTAATTGAGTTTTCCAAATTGTCAGGAGGTAAAGGTTTAGTTTTTATAGGTTTAGATAATAATTTAGAATCTTTAGAAAATATACAAGAAGATCAATATCGATCATCTTTGAAGAAATTTTTATCAGTTGACGTAGTAAAAAAAATATATGACTTTACGGGTGCAAAATCAGGTGATTTAGTTCTTATAGTTGCTGATCAAGCCAAGATAGTAAATAATGTTTTATCTGCAATAAGAACACGTATGGGTAAAGAATTGAATTTATTTGATGATAATAAATTCAATTTTGTTTGGGTTGATGATTTTCCTTTATTTGAATGGGATGAATTAGAATCAAAATGGATTCCTGCTCATCATGTTTTTTCTTCTCCAAAAGAGGAAGACTTAACTTACTTAGAAAACGATCCAGGAAAAATCAAAGCTGAATTATATGATTTAGTTTGTAATGGTTATGAGTTAGGTTCAGGGAGTATAAGGATTCATGATAGAGATATTCAAACTCGTGTTTTTAATGTAATCGGTTATAAAAAGGAAGATATAGATACTAGATTTGGGCACTTATTACGCTCATTTGATTATGGAGCTCCACCTCATGGAGGAATGGGCTTAGGTTTGGATAGATTAGTAATGCTTCTAGGTGGACAAGATAATATAAGAGAAGTTATTGCTTTCCCTAAGACTCAGACTGCCTCAGATCCATTATTTGATTCTCCTTCTAATATTGATTCAAATCAATTAAGAGAATTGGGGATATCTTTTCCTGACTTAGATAAAAATTAATATTTTCATAACACACATATGAAATGCATTTTTTTATATTACTGTTAGAATTTATATTATATTTCTTATAATTTGCAAGAAGTCATTTTGAAAACAACAATTGAAGATTCAGAAAATAGAGAGATTATACTTCATATAGAAGTTGATGATCAGACACTATCTAAACATCTTGTCACAGCTAATAAAAAAGTTGCAAACAAGATGAATATTCCTGGCTTTAGAAAAGGTAAAGCACCATCTAGCGTTATTGAAAATTTCGTTGGTAGAGAATATTTAGTAAATGAAGCTTTGGAAAGTCTTGTTCCTGATGTAGTTAATTCAAGTATTGAACAAAATGATGTTAAAGCCTTTACTACACCTCGTGTGACTATAGTAGAAAGAGATCCGATTAAGTTAGATGCCACAGTAGCTTTAAGGCCTTCAATAAATATTTCAGATTATTCAGATTTATTATTTGAAGATCCGATAAAAAAAATTACTAAAAAACAAATTTCAGAAACAATTCAACAATTGTTAGAATCTCAGGCAGTTTGGCAACCAGTTAAAAGAAAAATAATAGAAGGTGATCTTGTAACCTTGGATTGTGAAGGAGAATCTGAAGGTAAAAATTTTTATAGTATTCAATCTTCTGAAATGCTTATATCATATACAAGTGACACTCCTTTTCCAGGGTTTCAAAAAGAAATCATTGGAATGGAAGAAAATCAAGATAAAAATTTTTCTACTACTTTTCCTAAAGATTTTTCAGATGAGAAGCTTCAAAATAAAGTAGCTAATTTTTCTGTAAAAATTATTAGTATTAAACAGAAAGAGATTCCTGATCTGAATGACGAATTCATTAAATCTTTGGGACAGGAAGATATAAAAACAATTGAAACTCTAAATAGTAGAATTAAATTAAATTTGGAAACAAAAGAAAAAGATGACTTAAGGAGAATTCTTGAAGAAAAAACAATAAATTCTCTACTAGAAAAATCTGAATTTGTCATTTCACCAATAATTATAGAAAATGAGACAGAATATATTATTGAAAATCAAAAAAAATCATTAGAAGCTTATAAGTTAGATTTCGACCAATATTTACAGAGAATAGGTCAAACTAATGAAGATTTTATTGAAAAGGCAAAAGAGACAGCTGAAAATAGAATAAAGAGATCTATTTTGTTTGATAAATTACCTGAAATTGAAGATATAAATATTTCTGATGAAGAACTTGAAAAAGAGCTTCAAATCATGGTAGAAAATGACCCAAAAATTTCTGATATTAGTCATTTTAATGATCAAAGAGAAAGTATAAAATTATCTATGTCTCGACAGACAGCTATAAATGCGATAATAGATAGATGTCATCAACCGAAAAAAAACATTACAAAGAAAACTAAATCAAAAAAGGAAAAAAAATAAAGTGATTAATAATAATGATTCTATAAATAATCACCCTATGGATATAGTCCCAATGGTTATTGAGACTGGTGTAAGAGGTGAAAGAGCATATGATATTTACTCTTTATTATTAAAAGAGAGGATTGTGTTTTTAGGAACACCTATAAATGCCCAAGTAGCAAATTTAGTTGTTGCTCAATTATTATATCTTGCTAGAGAAGATTCATCGAAAGATATAAACTTATATATAAATTCTCCTGGTGGCGAAGTTTATTCTGGAATGGCTATCTATGATACTATGCAGTATGTTCCTTGTGATGTAGCTACATTTTCTGTTGGATTATGTGCAAGTATGGGCACAGTTTTATTAACAGCAGGTGCAAAAGGAAAACGTTATGCTATGCCTAATTCTACTCATATGTTGCACCAACCATTAAGTGGGACACAAGGTCAGGCTTCAGATATAGAAATACATGCTAGAGAAACCTTAAGAATTCAAGATCGATTAAGACAAATTATTTCTGATCATACTGGGCAGTCTTATGATAGAGTTGCAAAAGATTCGGATAGAGATTTTTGGTTAAATGCAGAACAAGCAGTTGAATATGGTTTGGTTGATGAAGTTCTAGATCCAGGATCTAAATAAAATATTTATCTAAATTCAATATAAATATTCTTCAACTAAGGGTGTTAGGTTAATTGGGTTCTCTATATTTTCTATAGAAATTTTTCCCAACTGAATAGCCTTTAAAGTTTCTATCATTAATGGTCGTTCCCTTAATAGACTTTCTGATCTGATTTTTTTGAATAAAGGTAATTGTTCTCCAATGTCGGAGAGAATTGTTTTATTTTTATATAATTTTTTTTCTTTCCATAGCTCGGAATAATTATTTTTTTTAACTGAGAATTCACAGTAACTTATTACTGGTCCTTCATCTACATTTACGGTGGATAAATGAATCATAGCTCCTGTGTGACTTTTTTCCAATAAAATTACATCCCAGATTGCTTTTTGCCAAATTCCTATCGTTTCTCCAGGCAATGCAGGGTGTAAATTAATTGTTTTAAAATGAGAACATAAAATTGGAGCTATCAACATATATCCTGCATGTACGGCAATATCAATATTAAATTTCTTTAATTTTTTGATAACTTCTATATCGTAAGTTTCTCTTAATTCTTCCCATGGTTTATTTTCTCTATTTTTTCTGAATTTACGAGAAGACAATGTCACTAAAGGGATATTATTTTTCTTGACTAAATTAAATAAATGATCAGTTTTGTCAGATTGTCCAAATTCTCTATTTACAAAAACAAATTCTATTTTTGCTATTAACTTTTTAGATTTAATAGCTTCTAATGTATCGTATAAAAGACCGTATGAACCTTCTCCATTTGCAGTAGTAAACCAACCTAGTCTCAATAATTTATTCATAGTAAATTTAGCTATAATTATTCTGTGTTTTGTTCTGAAAAATCTGATTGTATTTCTTTAATTTTTAAATTTGCATCATTAAGTATAGATTCACATTTTTTTGCCAGTTTGGCTCCATCCTCAAAAAGAGATATTGATTGATCTAAAGTAATATCTTTTGATTCTAATTTTCGTATAATCTTTTCCAATTCATTAATATAGAATTCAAAATTTTCATTATTTTTTTGCATATTATTTACTTATGTTACTTATGACTTTTGTGACTGCAACACCATCTACGTAAGATATAGTGATAGTGTCACCCTTATTAATTTCATTTATGGATTTTACTATTTTATTTTGAGAATTTTTTGTTTGTACTAAACCTCTAGATATGGTATCAGAAGGATTTAAAAAATTTAAAGAATTTATAGTTATTTCTAATCTATGAGTTATTGTTTTACTAAATTGAGAAATATTATTCGATAATTTATCTAAATTAGTTTCAATTTTTTCATTATAAAAAGAAAGTGCCGGGGTATTGAGTAAGAATCTATCTAAATTATTTTCAAATGTTCTTGAATCGTCTGAAATTTTTTCTTGGATTGTGTAATTGAGATTATTTTTAAAAGATTCAATTTCTTTTAGTAATTCTATATATGATGGGACCGCTAATTCAGCAGCAGCTGAAGGTGTAGGTGCTCTTAAATCAGAGACATAATCGCTTATCGTATAATCTGTCTCATGACCAATAGCACTTATAATAGGTGTTGAGGAAGAAAATATTTTTCTTGCTAAATTTTCATCATTAAAAGTTCCTAAATCTTCGATACTTCCTCCTCCTCTAGCGATAATTACAGTATCGGCATTCAAAGTATTTGCTTCCTCAATTGCATATGAAATTTTTTCTGCCGCTTCTTTACCTTGTACAGGTACAGGGATTAAGTTTATTTCAACTAATGGATATCTTCTTGTAATTACATTAATTATGTCTTTAAAAACCGCACCATGTTTTGAAGTTATAACACAGATTTTTGTAGGGAATTTAGGGATTTTACGTTTTCTATTTTGGTCAAAAAGACCTTCCATATTAAGTTTGTTTTTTAATTCATTAAACTCTTTTTGAATATCTCCATTTCCAGATTTTTTTACTTTATTTACATAAAGTTGTAACATTCCTGTTTGAAAATATGTTGAAATTTTTCCTGAACAAAGTACGAGATTTCCGTCATCTAGATTTTCTCCTCCATTATTTAAATCGGAACTCCACATTACACATGGTATGGATGAGGATTGATCTATAAGATTAAAAAATATATGCTTTTTAGGTGTAACTCTTGTATTGCTTACCTCACCTAATACTGAAATTTCTTGTAGAGAAGGTTCAAAGTCAAGTATAGATTTAATTAGGTAATTTAATTCTGTAACAGATATAGAATCCCTAAAGTTAAGATTTAAATTTATTGATGAGGATATATCCAAATTTATTCTGCTCTGCCTGTATATTCCCCTGTAGAAGTACTAACATTTATATAATCATCAGAATTGATAAATAAAGGGACATTTAAAGTTAAGCCAGTACTTGTTGTTGCTGGTTTAGTAGCGCCACTTTGAGTATCGCCTTTCAAACCTATTTCTGTACTAGTGATTTGTAGTTTGACTGAACTTGGAAGTTCTATCATTATTGGAGAACCTTTATACATTAGCATATCAATGGAATCTCCTTCAGAAAAAAAATTAGTGGAGTCTTTTAACAATTCTTTTGTAACACTAAATTGCTCAAAAGATTGATCATCCATAAAATGAAATAGATCACCATCTGAATATAAGAATTGAGATGATCTGGTTTCAGTATCTGCCACTGTCAATTTTTGATTACCAGGTAATTTTTTTTCATATACATTTCCACTTGATATTTGACGAACTTTTAATGTTAGTGTTGGAGGTGCTTTAGGAGCTTGCCTATGCTGCCAATCGATAACTTGATAAACATCATCATCTAATAGGATAGTCATATTTCTTTTAATTTCACTTGAAGAGATTGTCAAAATTATTTCACCTTAAATGTTAGTACCTTTCTTTTTTAGCATTACTTAAAATTTCTAACTTACCTTTATTTAACATTACTATGTCTTCTATTCTTACTCCACCCCATCCTTCTATATATATTCCTGGTTCTATAGTAAACACCATATTTTCAGATATGATATTTGTAGATCTAGGTCCAACACCTGGCAATTCATGTACTTCTAAACCTACTCCGTGACCTAGACTATGTCCGAAATTTTTACTATAACCTGATTCTGTTATAATATTTCTCGATAAAGAATCACAATCGCTTCCTGAAATTCCAGATTCTAATAAAGCAAAAGCAGTTTCTTGTGCAGCTAGAACAGTTTCATAAATTTTTTTGGTGAATTTATCAGGACTCCCGACAATAACAGTTCTTGTTAGATCTGAACAATAACCTTGATATCTAGCCCCACAATCAAAAACTATTGTATCTCCTTCTTTTATTAGTGATTTTCCTGCTTTATGGTGTGGTCTTGCCCCATTTGGTCCCGATGCTACAATAGTGTCAAATGAGATAGCTTCACCACCTAATTCTCTTACAAGTTTTTCAAATCTCCATGCTATATCTTCCTCTGAATCACCTACAGATATACTTTCTGAAACTGAATTAAAAGCTTTATCACTAATTTGGATAGCTTTTTTTAGTAATTGTATTTCTTCTTCACTTTTTATTTCCCTCAATTTAGATGTTATGCCTTTCGTAGGATGCAAAGTGATTTTTGATTTTTTATC
>CAZBHC010000002.1:0-51283 GCA_964491775.1 uncultured Dehalococcoidales bacterium
TATATAAAATTACCTAAATTTATAGCGTCATTGTTTTTAGATGTAATTGTAAGTTTCTTATAATATTTTTCGGAGTTATTTAATATTTTTTGAAGCTTATTATTTTCTAAAAGAATTGATATTAATCCATATTCTGAGAGAACTGAGTATCTACCTCCGAATTCATTATTTGTTATAAATTTTTTACCAAATTCTTTATTTTTGGCTCTTGTATCTAAAGGGCTATTCTTATCTGTTATACATAAAAAGTGTTTAGTTGAATTCATACCAAAATCTTTGTATTTTTCCCTAAATATTTTTTCTATTGTGATGGTTTCAATGGTTGTTCCTGATTTACTACTAATTACAAAAAGAGTTTTATTGAAATTTATATTATTTATTAATAAATCTAGTAAATCGGGATTTACAGTATCGATAAATTTTACTGGATACTTAAAATTATCTTCAGGGAAAGAATAATATATTGCCTTAGCACCATTTATTGATCCTCCCATACCAATAATAACTAAATTATTCAGGTGGAAATTTTTCATATATGAATTTAGTTCATTGGACAATCCCATATAAAATTCTGTTTTTTTAGGTAGATCTACCCAACCTATGATTTTTTTATGTTCTATAGGAGAATAATATTTTTCCCAAATTTTTGGATCTTTAGATAATATTTTTTTTATGAATGACAATTTATAGAAGATATAGGAAATAATTAGTTATCAGATTCTATCTTTAAGACTTTATTTAGTCTCCTTTCGAATCTCTCTTCTTTTATAAAACTAGAATTTAAAAATTCTTTTACAATTTTTTCAGCGAGTGAAATTCCAATTATTCTAGCTCCTAAACAAAGAACATTCATGTCATCATGTTCTACCCCTTGTGAAGAGGAATATGTGTCATGGCATACTGAAGCTCGAATCCCTTTAAATTTTGATGCAGTTATTGCAGCACCTACTCCAGAACCACATAAAATAATTCCCTTATTGGTTTCTCCTGATTGGACTGATTCAGCAACTAACTTAGCAAAATCTGGGTAATCATCATCTGGATCATAATTATATGCACCTTTATCTATTACATTATAGCCTTCATCTTTAATAATCTTTAATAGATCTTTCTTTAGAGGATATCCACCATGATCTGATGCTATAGAAATTTTTATTTTTGTCATCAGTTATTTCTACAACCATTTACATTTAGCTTAATTGAATATAAAGATGTATCACCTGCGATGTACATAGTACTTAAATCTTTCTCAGCAAAAGTAAGATTTGCAGTTCGTTGTTCTGGAATAAATATTTTACCTAATAGATTTGCTTCTGATGAGTAACAGTGTATTCCATCCCATGCACTTGTCCATATATTTCCTAAGGTATCTAATCTAAAACCATCTGCTATTCCAGGTTTTACTTCTGTAAAGATTTTTGAACTGATAATTTTCGAGCCTTCGATATCTAAATTCGCAGCTACTATATTTTCCGGTTCTCCTGAATCTGCAATATATAAGATACTTTCATCTGGAGAAAAGGCAAGACCATTAGGTCTATCACATAAATCAAAAGCAATTTCTATTATTTGAGATTTCGGATCAAATCTAAAAACAAAATTACCCTCTAAATCTGATTCTCTTTTATTGCCTTCTCTTTCTGAAAGTATTCCATAAGGTGGATCTGTAAACCAGATAGTTCCATCTGATTTTACTACTACATCATTTGGAGAATTAAGTCTTTTACCTTGATAGTTATCCACTAGTATGGTAACTTCATTTTTTTCATTAGTTCTAGTTATCCTGTGAGTTTGATGTTCGCAAGTAATTAAATTACCTTCTAAATCTGTAGTATTTCCATTTGAATAATTCGATGGCTCTCTATAAATGAATGTGTTATTGGAATCAATATCATACTTCAACATTCGATTATTAGGGACATCAGACCATAAAATACAATTTTCTTTTTCTATGAAAACTGGTCCTTCTGCCCACTCACAACCAGTCCATAATTTTTTTGGTTCTTGTTGAGAAGTTATGAAATCTTTAAAAATTGGATCAACAATCTCAATTCCTGATTTAACTTCAGATTTGTCTCGATAAATATTTCGATTATTGAAAATTTTTGAATTGGCTAATTGCATGCTATTAGTGTAACTCTAAATTCAAGCTATAATCTAATTAATTAAGGTATTTACAGAAATATTTTATATTAGTAATTAATATCTAAAGAATTATGAAATTAAATAATTTTAATCCAATAACATCTGAAAAAACATTTAAAGTCGGTACAGCTCATACTGTGATAACTCCACCAATAGGATTCTGTATTTATTATCCCGATTCAAAACCTCTGAGGTCTGAGTCAATTAATGATGATTTATTGATTAGAGTTATTAAAATGCAAAATCTAACTGATCATTTTTTATTAATAGGATTGGATGTTTGGGGGATATCAGAAGAATTTGAAAAAAAAATAAAATCTAGCATTAATTCTAGAACAAACAATAAATATGGTAAAAATATTTTTATTACTGTCACAGGTAATGGTTCATCACCAAATATTTTTCAAAATTCAGAAGAATATTCCATTTATTCTGAATATTTAATACAGCTTATATTGGGGTGCGAAGAATATTCTAATAATAATATGCGAGCTGCATCTATTGGTACTTGTGCGACCAGAATTACTGATTTGACTACATTTAATGATCAAATTGGTAGTCCAGGTAATCCAGCTTTAATACTTTCTGTCATTAATGATTTTGAAGGTAAAAGCATTGCGAAGATCATAAATTTTTCTTGTCCTGGAATAATTTATAACTCTAACCCTTTTTGGACTTCAGACTATCCAGGATATATAGCTTGGGCATTAGAAAGTTCTGGAGAAGGTGAATCAATATTCATACAAGGTTCATCGGCTGATATACGACCCTATGATTGGTACGATAGTAATAAAGAAAGATCTCATTCTAATAGAAATTATCAAGATGTTACTGCTTTTGGATTATTGATTGCTACTAGACTGGCTCAAATAACAAATGATCCAGTGCAAAGAAGAAATGTGGAATTAATGACTGAAATTGATAATGAAACAGGAATTCAAGTCTCAATTATTGGAGATATGTTTTTAGTTTCTAATCCTAAAAAACAAAGTAATAGATTTTCTAGGCATATTATGCGAGATTTACCAAATTCTAATATTATGATTACATCTGGAATTAGAGGACAGAATATGGAAGAAAAATATCGATTTGATGCAAAAGGAAGAAGAAGAGCTATTACAATTCTTAAAAATTTTGGGGCAAAATAATGAAAGCTTTAATTGCTACAAGCTTAGGAAATATTAAAGTAGATAATTTTGATGTTCCAGATAAAGGTAATAATATTCTTATAAGAACTGAATTAGCTTCTATTTGTGGAAGTGATATTCATATGGCTTTCTCTGGGTGGGGTATAAATAATTGGCCTGCAGAACCTGGGCATCCTGGGCATGAGGCCATAGGAAAGGTTATAGAAGGAAATTCAAATTTTAAAATTGGAGATTTAGTACTTACTGTCCCACATATTTGGAATTCAAAATGTTTTGCAGAAATTCAGTCAGTAGATTCAGAACATTTAATAAAAATTAATAAATCTTTTAAATTAAATATAGAAAATTTATTAATGTCTCAACAATTAGGAACAGTTTTATTTGCTGCAAAAAAAATATCAAAAATTAGAGAGAAGACATGTTTAGTAATAGGTCAGGGGAGTGCAGGTTTATTTTGGAACTATGTATTAAAAAAATTTGGAGCTAAAAAAGTTATTTCTGTTGATCCTAATAAAAATAGAGTAGATTTGTCTGAAAGTTTTGGAGCGGATGATATATACAATCAAACTTTAGGAGAGTGTATCGAAAAAATCGACAAAAAATATAAAAATACAATTGATTTGGTAATTGAAGCCGTGGGTACTGTAGAAACAATAAACCATTCTATTAACATTGTTAAAGATTCGGGTGAAATCGTATTATTTGGTCTACCTGAAACTACTGAATATATACCAATTGATTTTTCTAATTTGTTTAAGAATAGAGTCAGATGTTTTACTGTCTTTGGAGCACAGGATGAAAAAAACCTTATAAGTTTTAAGAAAGCATTAAGTTTAATTGATAACAATAAAATTGATGTTTCAAATATTTTATCTCATACTTTTGGAGTTTTAGACGGTGTTTCAGCTTTTGACCATGCAATTAATAAAAAAAATAAGGTTATAAAAGTAGGGATAGACTTTAGGTAAAATTTATTTATTTTTAAATCCTCTGTATCTATAATCAAGTCCATTCATAAATCTCTCTGTAACTACTAGACCATCTCTAAATCTAGAAATAATAGGATCAAAAAACTGATTAGAAATATTGATATTAGGTTTTTTTTCGGAAAGATTAATTCTACTAGTTATAATTGTGGGAAGAATCTCATTATGCCTGTGATTAATTATTTGGAAAAGCTTTTCATCAACCCAAGGATTATTTCTTTGAGATCCAAAATCATCAAGTATTAATACATCACATTTTTTTATATGATCAAAAGTTTTATCG
Organism: uncultured Dehalococcoidales bacterium; assembly: GCA_964491775.1. GTDB lineage: Bacteria > Chloroflexota > Dehalococcoidia > Lucifugimonadales > Lucifugimonadaceae. The sequence continues at coordinate 4,563 of CAZBHC010000002.1, forward strand.
AAATGAGAAGAAGAATCAGGTCCAAATGATTCTCTTAATTCATCAAGTAAATCAGGTAAAAATCTAAAAGCTACATCTACAGAATTTTTCATACAAATATTTGCTATTCCAATAGCAAGATGAGTCTTTCCTATTCCTGTCGGCCCATGAAAATATAACCAACCTTCAGGTTTTTCAGAAAAAGATTTGGCTACATCAAATGCTTCTCTTAAAGTTCTTCTAGATGAAGTTGTATTACCTAAAGTTCCTTTTATATCGAAATTATTTAGATTCATTTTTCTAAGCATGTTATTACTTATACCAATTTTTTCTGGATTGATTTTCTTTTTTAAATTTTTAATTTGCAAAAATGTTGAAAAAGAGTCTGTGAATCTATTAAACATCCTGTTTTCTATCTTCTCTCGTTGCAAAGATGTTGAAATAGCAGTTGGTAATCTTTTATTATATCTCTCTGTTAATAGTTGATCTATTCTTTCGTTTGCCCATTGAGATCCTCCTTTAAATCCATAATCATCTATTACAAGAACAGGTGCATTTAAAGCCTGTAAATATGCATTAGAATTATCATTATTTTCTTCAAAAAAGGAAGATTTAATTTGATCAATTAGAGTTTGAGAAACGATATATTTTACAGGTTTATTTTGAGAAATAATATAATTTGTAATTGATGCACATAATAGACTCTTTCCAGTGCCTGAGGGTCCTGCAAAAACTATCCAACCTGTTGGTTGTTGAGCGAAACTAATTGCTTCATGGTAGGCTTTTCTAAATGATGAAGGATCAGAAAAGAAATCATTCACACCTAATTTAATATTGTCGAATGTAACTTCTGACAAATGGCCAATTTCCGAATATTTTTCAATTCTTATTTTAGTGTTTGTTCCCCAAACATTTTCTTGGCATATACAAGGTTCAGTTTTGTTATTTTCTGATAAGATCCAGCGAGTATTTTGACAAATTTTGCAATTATCTTGTTGATTATCTGTTTCACTTAACGTTTTTGATGTATTTTCTTTTATATTATTGAAGTCTATTTTAGAAAATATCTTATCTAATGGTTCCATCCCCATATTTATTTATCTCCTTAAAAATTTTCAAACATATAAACATTCTAAATTGTTGATTCCATCAATTGACCTGATCTAGACATAATCTCTCTAAAAAGACCGTATTGTTCTTGTACTGTCATTTCTACAGAATCTACTCTACCATTTCTGTGTTTAGCTATGATTATTTCTGCTAATTGTCTAGGATATGGTTGACCTTCAGGATGTGTTTTATTCCAATCTTCTTCTGTAATATATTTTTCTTCTCTATGTATAAACATAACCACATCGGCATCTTGCTCTATTGATCCAGACTCCCGGAGGTCTGAAAGCAATGGTCTATGTGACTGTCTGTGTTCTATAGCTCTACTTAACTGAGATATAGCTAAAACAGGTATATTTAAATCTCTTGCAAGTCCCTTCAATTGTCTTGAAATTTCTGAAACTTCTTGTGCTCTATTACCGTCTCTTCTACCAGTATTACTATTTATAAGTTGCATATAATCTATAATAAGAAAATCTAAGCCTCTTTCTAATTGTAATCTTCTCGCCTTACCTCTCATTTCTACTACAGTTTGAAATGGTGTATCATCAGTATAAATATTTAAATCAGAAAGTAATCCTACTGCATCAATTACTCTAGTCTGGTTAGCAGAACTAGTAATTCCTTTTCTTATTTCTTCCATATTAACTCTTGATTCAGATGCGATCATTCTTTGGGCTATTTGCTCTCTACCCATCTCTAAACTAAATATTCCTACAATCATATTTTCTTTTGCTGCATTTATTGCAAAGTTTATTCCAAGCATACTTTTTCCTATAGAAGGTCTTGCTGCTAACACGACCATATCTGACCTTTGAAACCCCCCCATAAAAATTTCATTCAGGTTAATAAATCCTGTAGATATTGGGGAAGTACTTAGATCATCTTCATCATTTACAGGAGAATCTTTCTCCAAAATTTCTTGGAATTGATCACGCATATGGAAGAAATCTCTTTGGGATGTATCTTTTCGTATATTGAAGAGAGTGTCCTCTGCATTTGATAAGGCAGAATCTGTTTCTAAGTATTCTTCATAACCTAGTTCTATTATTTTTCTTCCAGCATTAATTAAATTTCTTTGAATAGCAGATTTTTCAACTATTTTCGCATAAGAGACTATTTCTACTGATGTCGGAGTTACATCTATACAAGTGTTAAGTAGTTCTTGACCACCTATATTTTCCAGAAGGTCTCTGGCTTTTAGAGCTTGGCTTAGTGTTACTTGGTTTATAGATTCACTATTGCTAAAAAGATCTAAACATATCTTATAACAATGCCTATGAGCTTCTCTATAAAAATGTTCTGGGATGAGAAATCCAGAAATTTTTGTAATAGATTCTCCATCTAACAATATTGATCCTATTACTGATTGTTCAGCAATAATATCGTGCGGTGGTAGACGATCAAGTTGCATCAATTAAGCCTAATTATTTTGTATTTTCGTTATCAGATGATATATTTTTTTCTTCCATATTGGAAGATTTATTGTCGTTTTCGGATTCTACAATAATTTCTTCAGTGATTTCACTTGTATTTTGCTCATTTGTATCTTTATTGTTATCAGTTTCTAAATCTGAGGATGATGTATCTGTTTCTTTTAATACATCTTCAAAAGTAGGATCAGAAACTTCGATATCTTCTGTTGTTTTATCTGGTTCTGTAGTTATAACTTCTGATAATTCATCGGGCACTACTGATACAGTAATTTCTGCTGAAATATCTTCAAAAAAATGTGTTGTAATTTTATAGTTTCCAATTGTCCTGATAGGTGATTTAATTTTTATACTTTTTCTATCCACATATCTTTCTATTGATTTTTCTAATTTCTCAGCAATCATTGAACTAGTTACTGAACCATATAGTCTTCCTGTAGGCCCACATCTTACCTCTAATTCTAGAGTAGTATTTTCTATATCAACTAAAAGATTTTTCCACTCCTCGATTTCTAATGCTCGTCTTTTTTGAGCTTCGTCGCGTAATTTTTTGGCTCTGTTTATTTCATGTTCACTTGCTATTACTGCTAATTGTTTGGGAATTAAATAATTTCTAGCAAAGCCATTTTTTACCTCTTTGATATCTCCAGCTCTTGCTGTTGGAATGACATCTTCCAAAAAAAGTAATTTTACTGTTTTCACTTCAACCTTCTTTATACTTATACAATTGATATATTCTACTATTTATGTGTACGAGGTGTAATATGAAGTCGACCATTAGAAAGGGATTTATTGTCGATATTTTGTAGAATATTTGTTATACATTTGAAACTAGATAGGGTTTTTATATTATAAAATCAAGGCAAAATTATGGAATATAAAGAGATTTCTAAACCGAAAAACAAAGATAACAATCTAAGTGATTATCATGAATCTAGAGAAAGTTTCAATTGGTGGGATAATGCTTTTAAAGAAATGGATTGGTTACCTGGAGGTGGTTTAAATAATGCATATGAGTCAATTGATAGGCATGTAAAAAATGGTAATGGCGACAGATTAGCAATGATTTGGGTAGGGAAAAATGATGAAGAGGAATCCTATACATATTCTGATTTAAAGTTACAGAGCGATAAATTTGGTGGTGTTATAAGGAATTTAGGGTTAATTAGAGGAGATAAAGTTTTCATCTTTATGGACAGATTACCTGAGTTGTATATTGCTGCATTAGGAGTTCTTAAAGCAGGAGGAATTATCGCACCATTATTTTCAGCATTTGGTCCAGAACCGGTTAAAGATAGGATGGAAGATGCAGGGGCTAATTATCTTATTACTACTCCAGATCTAAGGTCTAAATTAGATGATATTTTACCTGATATTGAAACTCTAAAAAATGTAATAATTGTTAATAAGAATGGAAGATCTAAGGAAAAAATGAAAGATGAAGATTTGTCTTATGAAAAATTGATGATTTCTTCAGATTCAAATTTTGAGATAGAGCATACTACTCAATATGACTTTGCTATTATGCATTATACTTCTGGTTCTACTGGTAAACCAAAAGGCGTTTTACATAGACATCAAGCGGTAGTACAGCAATGGCTTACAGGAAAATGGGCTTTGGATCTTAAAGAAGATGATGTATATTTTTGTACAGCTGACCCAGGTTGGGTTACTGGTACTTCATACGGAATAATAGCTCCATGGACTAATGGAGTAACTCAATTAATTTATGAGGGTGGTTTTGGAGCACAAAATTGGTATAAATTAATTGAAAAATATAAAGTCACTGTATGGTATACAGCGCCCACTGCAGTTAGATTGTTAATGAGGTCAGGAAAAAAAATAGTAGAAAAATTTGATTTGTCTACACTACGTTTTATAGGATCTGTTGGCGAACCTTTAAATCCTGAAGCGGTTGTATGGGGTAATGAAACTTATGGCTTGCCAATACACGATAATTGGTGGCAAACCGAAACAGGAGCTATAATGTGTGCTAATTATCCTTCAATGCCTATTAGACCAGGATCTATGGGAAGGCCATTACCGGGTATAGACATGGCAGTAATTGATGAAAATTATGAACCTTTGCCAAATGGCGAAATAGGAGCCTTAGCTGTAAGACCTGGTTGGCCTTCAATGATGTATACATATTGGCAGAAAGATGAGATGTATAACTCTCGCTTTAAAAAAGGATGGTATATAACTGGAGATCAAGCATCCGTTGACGATGATGGATATTTTTGGTTTCAAGGTCGTGCTGATGATGTAATAAATACAGCAGGACATTTAGTTGGACCTTTTGAAGTAGAAAGTACATTAATTGAACACCCCGCAGTTGCAGAAGCAGGTGTAATTGGTAAGCCAGATCCTATAGCTATGGAAATAGTTAAGGCCTTTGTGACATTAAATCCAGATTACGAACCTTCAAAAGAACTTAATAGAGAATTAATTAAGTTTTCAAGGAATAAATTATCTGCTGGAATAGCACCTAGAGAAATAGATTTTATAGATATTATGCCTAAGACTAGATCTGGCAAAATAATGCGTAGACTTCTGAAAGCTAGAGAGTTAGGATTACCTGAAGGAGATACCTCAACACTTGAGGAAGATTAAATATAATAGTAATAAATAGGAGAGAATTTTGTCAGAATGGGGTCAAATATATAAATCGATAGGGGCTAAACCTGTAATAAATGCAACAGGTAGTGTCACATTGTTAGGTGGTTCAACACCAGTAAGAGAAGTAAAGGATGCTATGGATTTAGCTGACTCAGCTTATGTTCCTTTAATTGAATTACAAAAAGCAGCAGGGAAAAGATTAGCTGAACTTTTAGATGTTCCTGCTGCGTATATTACTTCTGGGGCAGGTTCAGCATTAACACTTGCTACGGCTGCATTCATAGCAGGTACTAATGAGGAGAATATTCAACAATTACCTGATACAACAGGGATGCCTAATGAAATAATTATTCAAAAAAGACAGAGATATTGGTATGATAGATGCTTAGAATTAGCTGGTGGAAAATTATTGGAAATTGGTGATGATAATGGTACTTCCAGAGATGATTTAATTAATTCAATTAGTGACAGAACAGCAGCTATAGCTTATCCAGTATATGAACAAAATCCTATCGATCCAAATGTTTTGACCTTGGAAGAAGTTATTGAGATATCTCATCAATTTAATAAACCTGTCATGGTTGATGCTGCTGGACAAATTTATCCTTTGGAAAATTTTGGTAAATATGTCAAAATGGGAGCTGATTTTCAATGTATAGCTGCAAAATATATGGGCGCACCTCATTCTTCAGGTTTTGCTTTAGGTAGCGTTGAAGTTATTGAAGCCATATCTAAGCATTCGTTTGTAGGATACGAAACATTAAGAGTTAGGGGATTAGGAAGACCTCATAAAATTGATCGACAAGAAATTGTAGGTGTAGTTGCTGCAGTGGAAAGATGGCTTACACTTAATCATGAAGATAGACTTGATTATGCTGAAAATCAATCTAAAAAAATTATAGAACCTATAAAAAATATTTCTGGAGTTAAAGTTGAATTGATAAAAAATATTATAGGACATCAACCTTTTGGGGTATATATTTCTTTAGATTCCAAAGTATTGGGTGTGTCTAATGAAGAATTAGTAGAAAAACTTAAAAATATGACTCCATCTATTTGGACTAGAATACCTGAAGGTGAAGATAGGCTATGCTTGCATGTTTTTGGTCTTAACGAAGGTGAACCAGAAATTGTTGGTGAATCAATTAAAAAGGCTATTAGTTCATAGCTAAATCAATTATAGAGTGTATTTTATGAGTATAAAAAATATAGGGATTTTAAGTCCAGGTGATATGGGTTCAGCAGTTGGTAAGGCTTTAATATTAAATGGATATAGTGTATTTACAAGCCTAGATAAAAGAAGTACTAGAACTATAAAATTATCAGAAGATGCTGGAATAATTCCTGTATCTTTACCTGATATATTGTCAAAATGTGAAGTTATTTTATCTATATTAGTACCTTCAGAAGCTCTCGGTTTAGCAACAGAAATTTCTAAATATTCCTCTTCAGATTCTGCTCCTTATTATGTTGATTGTAATGCTACTTCTCCTTTTACAAAGAAGAAGATCTCAAAAATTATAAATAAATGCGGTATGAAATTTATAGATGGTGGAATTATTGGTCCTCCTCCTAGAAATGGTCAAATTACAAGACTTTATATTTCAGGAGAATATTCTAATGAGATTTTGGAATTAAATGATAAAGGTATAGAGGTTATATCTATTGGAAATGAAATTGGTCAAGCGTCAAGCTTGAAGATGTGTTATGCATCGCTTACTAAGGGAAAATTAGCTTTATATACTGCTGGATTATTAGCTGCTCATAGATTAAATGTCTATGATTCTTTGGTTGAAGAATTAAATTTTTCTCAAAAGAAAATATTGGCTGAAATGAATGGAGTGAATTCACTATCTACTAAGGCATTTAGGTGGATAGGTGAAATGGAGGAAATTTCTTCTACTTTAGGATCTCAAGAAACAACTGATAAGCTACATTTAGGAGCTGCAGAAATTTTTTCAATTGTTGCAAACTCTGTTTTGGGTCAAGAAAGACCTGAAACTTATGATAAAGAAAGACAATTGAAAAAAACTATTTCACTAATTTCGAATAAAGACTCTGGCAGATAATTAGTCAATTAATTTAAATAAGTTATCTACTATTTTTTCATATTCTTCATTTACTCTTTTAGAATTTTTTATAACAGCAGATTTAGAATTTTTATATTCCCCACTGAGCTCTAAAGAACCAAGGAATGGTATATTCAATTCAGATGATAGATCTTCTCCAGTTCCTACACCAAATATATCCCCTGACATATTTTCTATAATTCCTAAAACTTCAAGATTTAATTTCCTAATCATATTTATTGATCTTTTTGCATCTAATGCAGCTAAATCTTGTGGAGTGGTTACTATAATAAATCCGTCTAATTGTAAGGTCTGCATGACAGTAAGTGGAGCGTCAGATGTTCCAGGAGGTAAATCAACTAACATATAATCCAATTCTCCCCATTCTGTTGAAGAAAGGAATTGATTAATAGCATTGTGTATCATAGGACCTCTCCATATGATTGCTGTTTCTTCATCCTCTTGGAAAAAAGACATAGACATTACTTTAACACCATGTATAGAAGGGGGGATGAGTTTGTTATTTCTTTCTGTTGGAGGTTCAGAAATCTTAATGGTTTTTGTAACATTGGGGCAATCTATATCGCAATCAAATAATGCGACTGATAAATTCTTCTCAGCAATTTTTAATGATAAATTTGTTGCTACAGTTGTTTTTCCTACTCCGCCTTTTCCTGAATATACACCAATTTTTTTCTTTATAGATTTAAGACTATCAGATATCTGTTTTTTTTCTTGGAAATTTTTCCTGACTTGAGCTAATCTAGCTTCTTCTTGAGGTGTTAATTTTCTAGGAGAATTCAATTAAATTACTACTTACTTTTTTAATCTATACCAAGAAGTTGTTTACCTTCTTCAGTGATTAGATCTGGTGTCCATGGAGGATCAAAAACTACATCTACCTGTACATCCTCTACATCCTCTATTTCAGCAATTCTCCATTCAGCTTGTTGAGCAATATAAGGACCCATTCCACATCCAGGTGCAGTAAGAGTCATTTCTATATGTACATCACCTTCTGATACCTCTACTGAATAAATTAAACCCAAATCTACAACATTTACTGGAATTTCAGGGTCATAAACTTCTCTAAGTGCTTCTAGTATTTGATCTGAATTAACTTCTGACATAAAACATTTCCTTCTTTTAAATTAATTCTATCAAAATATATAATTTTAAAAATAATCAATCAATATTGATTTAATTGTTTATTTTTTTAGTATTTGCCTGACATTTTTAATTTCATCTCTAATTAGTGCAGCTTTTTCGAATTCAAGATTTTTGGCTAATTGATTCATTTCTTTTTCTAAATTTTTAATTATTTTCATCAATTCTTTTCTTGGCATTTTATTATCATATTTTTTCGAGTTTTGATCTGAAGAATTCTTTTTAATTCTTTCAGTGATATCTCTAACATCCTTAACAATAGTCCTAGGTTGAATATTATTTTTTTTATTATGATCAAATTGTATTTTTCTTCTTCTTTCTGTTTCGTTAATTGCTTTAGTCATAGAATTTGTAATTTTATCAGCATACATAATTACGGTACCATCAACATGTCTAGCTGCTCTACCAATGGTTTGAATCAAAGATGTTTCAGATCTTAAATACCCTTCCTTGTCGGCATCGAGTATTGCTACCAATGAAACTTCCGGCAAATCTATTCCCTCCCTTAGAAGGTTAATTCCTACCACTACATCATATATTCCCAATCTTAAATCTCTTAAGATTTCTGATCTTTCTAAAGTATCTATCTCAGAATGTAAATAATGTACTTTTATACCTGATTCATTTAAATAGTCAGATAATTCTTCGGACATTTTTTTTGTGAGTGTTGTTATTAATACTCTTTCACGACGTTTAATAACTTTTCTTATTCTGAGTAACAGATCATCTACTTGTCCAAGTGTAGGTTTTATCAAAACTTTAGGATCTAATAATCCTGTTGGTCGTATTATTTGTTCTGTTCTAAAATTTTCATTCTCTTTTTCATATGGCCCTGGTGTAGCTGAAACAAATATAATTTGGTTTATTTTTTCTGAAAATTCTTCAAATGATAATGGCCTGTTATCTATCGCTGATGGTAATCTGAATCCATAATCAACTAAGGTTGTTTTCCTTGCACGGTCTCCTGCATACATACCTCTAATTTGAGGTAATGTCATATGAGATTCATCTACAAAAATAAGGAAATCTTTAGGAAAGTAATCTAGTAAAGTCCATGGGGCTGACCCGGGTTGTCGTCTTGAAAGTGGTCTACTATAGTTTTCTACCCCAGGGCAGGTGCCCGTTTCTCTTAATAATTCCAAATCATATTTTGTTCTTTGTTCTATTCTTTCTGCTTCCAATAGTTGCCCAGTGTCATTAAATATTTTTTTTCTAAGTGTTAGTTCATTCTCAATGTCTTCTAGTGCTTCATCGAATTTATCACTAGGTGTTACAAAATGTTTAGCCGGATAAATCTCTATCTCAATTTCATTTGAAAGTATTTCCCCAGTTAAGATATCCAACTGTTCTATTTTTTCTATTTCATCTCCAAAAAATTGTATTCTGATTGCAAATTCTTCATACGCTGGAATTATCTCTATAGTGTCACCTTTAACTCTGAAATTACCTCTTCGGGGATCATAGTCATTTCTTTGATAATACATTTCAACTAATCTACGAGTGATTTTACTAAATCCATATTCAGTTCCAGTAGATAATTTTATTGCTACTGATTGGTATTCTTCAGGAGAACCTAAACCATAGATACAACTAACACTTGCAACAATTATAGTGTCATTTCTTGTTAGTAATGATCTAGTTGCTGCATGTCTCAATCTATCTATTTCTTCATTAACATCTGAGTCTTTTTCTATAAAAGTATCTGTTCTAGGAATATATGCTTCAGGTTGATAGTAATCATAATATGAAACAAAGTATTGGACAGAATTATCAGGAAAAAAATCTTGGAATTCTGTTGCTAATTGTGCCGCTAAGGTTTTATTATGTGCTATGACTAATGTGGGTTTTTGTGTGTTTTCAATTATTCCAGCCATTGAAAATGTTTTACCTGAACCGGTTACTCCTAATAAAGTTTGGTATTTTATATTTTTATCGATACCATTAGACAATGCATCTATAGCTATAGGTTGATCACCCATAGGTTTGAATTTTGAATGAATTTTGAATTTTTTCGACAATTTTGATCTATATTGAATAATTATTTTTTCTTTTAAATGATAATGTTTTTCTTAGGTATACAAAAGTTAAATATATACCATCAGAGGAGTATGAGATGCAAGTAATTGTAGCCACGGATCATGTGGGGGAATCTTTTATAGATAGATTAAGAAATAAATTTCCCCAAATAGAATTTTTAAATCTAATGGATCAAAATACCATCCCAGAAGAATTTAGTATGGCTGAAATATTTTTTGGTTGGCCGGATGCACATCAATTTTTATCTTTGAAAAATTTAAAATGGATTGCTTGCCCAGGTATGGGCATAGATAAAATTGTTAAGTATGAAGAAATATTGAATTCTAAAGTTATGATTACAAATTCTCCAGGAACTCATGTAAATGCTATGGCAGATTATGCAATTGGAATGATGATTTCTTTATCACATAAGTTTGCTGAAAATTATATTGATCAGCAAAGTAAAATTTGGGATACAGAGAAATATAATTCTAAGATCGTTGAACTTTCAGGTAAAACATTAGGTATATATGGATTCGGTGAAATAGGTAAAGCAATAGCTAAAAGAGCACAAGGTTTTGATATGGAAATAATTGCTTTGGATGCGGAAGATAAAGAAATACCAGATTATGTAAAGAGTTTATTACTAAATGATCAGCTGGATGAATTATGTAAAAAATCAGATTATTTAGTCGTAACAGCACCGATAACAGAAAATACTAGAAATTCTATAGATAATGAACAAATTTTATATATGAAAAAAGGGACTTTTATAATTATAGTTTCTAGAGGAGGATTGGTTAATGAGGACGCTTTGTCTAAAAATCTTATTTCTGGTCATTTAGGTGGGGCAGCTATAGATGCAACAGATATCGAACCACTTCCAAAAGATAGTAATCTTTGGAATATTGAAAATTTATTGATCTCTCCTCATGTTTCTGCTTTAAGTCCTGAGCTGTACGAGAGAAGAAGATTGATTTTTGAGGAAAATCTTTCTAGATATATCAATAACCAGGAATTAAATTTTGTTTGTGATAAAAAATCATTTAGCTAATTTTTACAAACATAAATCATATCATCGCTATTTTTATTTATTTCACCAAAATTAAAATCTCCATAATAATTTTCTATTGTTATTTCTGCTTTTTCACATATTTCCATAACTTGATTATGATATAAATATCTAGTTTTTACAGGGAGCATTATTTTGAATTCTGTTTCACCTTTACTATTTATTTTTTCAATAAATTGCTCAGAATGATTTAGTTGAAAGTTTCGATCGAAATTATTTTTTCCAGTCATTATATATCTACAAGAATTTTCTAAATCATGATGAATTCCAAATAAGAATTCATCATCTGTTTTAGAATTGATCATTTTATCGTCAGGATAATATATATCAAAAATGATTTTCCCATTTTTTTTTAAGTGATTTTTTGCATTTTTTAATATTTGTATTTGTTCTTTTTCATTTTCGGCTAATAATAAAGCACGTGCAGGTATTATCACGGAAGAAAATTTTTCATTTATTTCTATATTTTTCATATCACCTTGTATTGTAATGATATTTTTTTCTACAGTTTTTCCTTTTATCTTTTGTGAAAGTTTTTCGATCATTTCTTTATTGATATCTAATGCTGTTATTTTTATATTTTCATCAGCAATAGGTATAGAGATTCTTCCTGTACCTGCACCAAATTCTAAAACATTACCTCCAATTTTTTTACAGTATTGTCTATAAAATACAACGTCATTAGTATGAGCTGTATAGTAGAAGTAATCTAAATATTTACTCCATAGAGAATATATTTCTTTTCGTTTCATATAAGGATTAATAATAAATTACAAAAAACTTTTAACTTTTTATGGAGCATAACATCGATTAACAGCATAAACTATTTAAATCCAAAGAATAAAAATTTAATTGTAATAAATATTTGTTGAGGAATTATTTTTGAAAAAATTATCTGATAGACAATCTCTACTTGGTACTGAAACAGCATTTGAAACTTTAGCCAAAGCTAAAAAATTAGAATCTGAAGGTAAAGATATTATTCATTTAGAAATCGGTGAACCGGATTTTGATACGCCAGATCACATAAGAACTGCTGCAAAAAAAGCCTTAGATGATGGTTATACTCATTATGGTCCTTCACCAGGCCAAATGGAATTGAGAGAATCTATAGCAAAACATCAAACTGAAAGACAAGGTTATGATATTTCTCCTGAGAGAGTGATTGTTACTCCAGGTGGTAAGCCGGTAATGTTTTTTTCTATACTTGCACTTATTAACCCTGGAGATGAAGTGATCTATCCAAACCCAGGCTTTCCTATTTATGAATCTATGATTAATTATGTGGGGGGAACATCTATACCTCTAAAATTAAATGAAGTTAGTGGTTTTAATGCTGACATAGATGAACTTGAGTCTTTAATTACTAACAGAACTCGCTTAATTATAGTTAATTCTCCTAATAATCCTTGTGGAAGTGTTATTCCTGATTCTGATTTAGAACGAATTTCATCTATAGCAGAAAAAAATGACATAATGATTCTCTCAGATGAAATATATAAAGATATGTATTATGATAATCTTCAACATTGTTCAATAACAAAATTCGGTGAAACTAAAAATAGAACAATAATTTTGGATGGCTTTTCTAAAAGTTATGCTATGACTGGGTGGCGTTTAGGTTATGGGGTTTTTCCTGAATTTATGGTTGAAGATATATCGAAATTAATGACTAATAGTGTTTCATGTACTTCAGTATTTAGTCAAATTGCAGGAATTCAAGCTTTAGAAGGACCACAGGATTGTGTTGCGGAAATAATGAAAGAGTTTAATATAAGACGGAAATTAATAGTTGAAGGTATAAATAAACTTAATGGAATTAGTTGTACCCAACCTAAAGGAGCATTTTATGCTTTTCCAAATATTTCAAATACAGGAATGACTTCTAAGGAATTTGCTGATAAAGCATTATATGAATGCGGTGTTGCATTATTACCTGGAACTGCATTTGGAGAATTTGGTGAAGGCTATGTTCGAATATCTTTTGCTAATTCCTCAAAAAATTTAAATGAAGCTATTTCTAGATTAGCAACAATTTTAAATTAAAATAATTTTTTATGAATCGACTATCTAAAGAGAAAAGTCTTTATCTTTTACAGCATTCTAATAATCCTGTTCAATGGTATCCGTGGTCAAATGAAGCTTTTATTCAAGCAAAGAGAAAAAATTTACCTATTTTTCTATCTATTGGTTATTCAAGTTGTCATTGGTGTCATGTTATGGAAAAAGAATCTTTTGAATCAGTAGAAATTTCTAAAATTATGAATAAAAATTTTATAAATATAAAAGTTGACAGAGAAGAATTACCTGATGTTGACTCTATATATATGAAAGCTGTTCAAACTATGACCGGTAGTGGAGGATGGCCATTATCAGTATTTTTGACTCCAGATTTAGATCCTTTTTATGGAGGCACTTATTTTCCTCCGGAAGATAGGCATGGTATTCCGAGCTTTTCTAAAGTATTATTTTCTATATCTGATCATTGGAAAAATCAAAATAATTTAATTTTAGAAAATGTTGATAAATTAAAGGATTTACTTAGTCAAAAAAAAATCAATAAAACAATTAACAATAATTTTGAATACAAAGAAGAAATTAATGAAATTTTTGAAAAATTATTATTATCACTAGACTTAATAAATGGAGGTACTAAAGGTGCTCCAAAATTTCCTCAAATACCATTATTTGAATTTTTAACAGTTTATTACAATTATTATGATAGTAAGATGTTGTTAAATTCAATAAATATTACTTTAGAAAAAATGAGTAAAGGTGGAATTCACGATCATTTATATGGAGGTTTTCATAGGTATTCTACTGACTCTTTTTGGAGTGTTCCTCATTTTGAAAAAATGTTGTATGATAATGCATTAATTTCTAGGTTTTTTATACAAGGATATTATCTAACAGGAAAAGTTGAATTTTTACAAATTGCTGAAAAAACGATTGATTTTATATTTTCTGAAATGAATTATTTGGATATTGGTTTCATTTCTTCAATAGATGCTGATACTAATGGAGTAGAAGGACTAACCTATATTTGGGAATATAATCAATTAGTTGAATTACTGTCAGAGGAGCAATTCTCTTTAGCAAATGATCATTGGATTTTATCAGAAAAAGGCAACCATTTTGGTTCAAATGTTTTAAACATTAAAAATGATAAAAACTATTTCAAATTAAATAAAAATCATTCTAAATTAGTTGGTATATATGATGTTTTGAAATCTTCAAGATCTAAAAGAGCACAACCTGCTAAGGATAATAAAATGATAGTCTCTTGGATGTCTCTAGTTATCCAAACTGTTTGTGAGTTTGTTTCTGTGAAAAATAACCCTGATTTATTAAATAGAGTAGAAAAAGTTGCAAATAATATTTTTCAATCAGCAGAAGATTCTAAATTTTTTCATATTGTTGAATTAGAATCTTCCTCTATGACTGGAAGAATACCAGCATTCTTAAGTGATTATTCTGAATTATCTTTGGCATGTTTGTCACTCTATCAAACTACTTTTAATAAGAGATGGCTTGACAAATTTTTATTATTAGGAAATATTATTGCACAGAAGTTTTGGGATTCAGGCAAAGAACAATTTATGGATTCACAAGATACTGAGAATTTATATATTAATCCTAGGGATACTTTTGATAATGCTATATACTCAGGTATTTCTTCAGCCAATTTGGTGATGTTATATATGTATTCAATTACATCAGAAAACAAATTTTTAAAGATTTTTGAAGATTCATTTTTTAATGAATATGAAAATATTAAAAAGTATCCAAATGCATATCCTGGATGGCTAAAAAGTTTGGTGATTTCAAAAAATTTAGAACAAGTTGTAATAGTAGGAAATATTTCTGAAAAAAATACTAGAGAAATGTTGAAAATTGCTACTACTGGATACAATCCTTCAAGAGTAGTAATACAAATTGATAAAACAAATCCAGATTTATTCCTTTTGAAAGATAAAATTAAAATTGATGATTTGCCGACAGGTTATTTTTGTAAAGATTTTATTTGTAAATTACCTACTAATTCTATAAAAGATTTTAATGAGATTTGTAATAATACCAAATAGTATTTAAGTAGAAATCTTTACAATTATGTATTACTTTTTGATAAATATGTAGACATAAAAAAATCTTCAATTGAACCCGGCTGGATTGTTAAGTCTATTATTTTGTTTTTAGATAAAAGTTCAATAAAATTATTAGGGGAACCTATGATTTCACAAGTTAGTTTATTTTTATGTACTTTTATATTTATAATTTCTTCGAGATTCTTTAACTCATTTAATGGTATTTGTTTTTCAAATACTACTTTTATTTGATTGATTCTGTTTTTTGTAAAATTTGAGACATTTTCTGTTGTGATTAAATTGCCTTCTTGTACTATTGCTACTCTACTACAAGTGTTTTCTATTTCCGTAATTATGTGAGAAGACATAATTATAGTTTTTCCAGATTCTTGAGTTTCTAAAATTAAATTTTGAAATTCTTGTTGCATCATCGGATCCAATCCTGAAGTTGGTTCATCTAAAAGTAATAAATCTGGATTAGACATAAATGCTTGAACGATTCCTAATTTTTGTTTATTTCCTTTTGATAGTTCTCCTATTTTTCTTTCTTGATTTAGAGAAAACCTTTCACATAAATTATTTGAATTATCAATATTTACATTTCTTATTTTGTTGATGAAATAAAGAAGATCTCTAACCTTCATTCCGTTATATGTCGAATAATCACCTTGTAAATAACCGATTTTTGTTTTATCTAAATAGTTAGTTAAATCTGTTCCAAATATTGAAATAGTCCCTTTGGTTGGTTTGATTAGCCCCATTATTATTCTTAGGATAGTGGTTTTTCCTGCACCATTTGTTCCAAGTAAACCGAAAACTTCACCTTTTTGAACAGATATACTTATATCTTCTATTCCTTTAAAATTTCCATAATATTTAGTAACTGAGGATAGCTTAACTGTATTATTTTCAGTTTTAAATTTGGTATTAGATGGCATAAATTATCCTAATGCGAATTCTTCAATAGATTTTTCTGAAAAATTTGCACTAGAGAATACTTTTGTAACATCATCTAAATCCTCAAGATCACTAAGGAGTTTTAACAATTTTGATGATTCAGAATCATTTAAATCAACTGATGAATTTGGGATTTGAACTATTTCAGATTTCTTAGTTTCTAATTCTGGAATAGTATCTACTATTTCTCTAAATTTAGCTAGTTCTTGATATTCTAGTGAGATTTCGATAATTTTGTCATTAATCTCAATATCTTCTGCACCTTCATCCATAATTCTTAATGCTATAAGTTCTGGATCTCCATTTTTAACACTAACTGATATTAAACCTTTAGTCTCGAAATTCCAAGATACTGCACCATTACTAGCTAAATTCCCACCAGTACGAGTTATACACGACCTAACAGCTGCTGCCGATCTATTTTTATTATCTGTTAAGACATAAATAAGAATCCCCACACCGCTAGGACCATAAGCCTCATAAACAATTTCAAGAAGTTGTTCAGAACCACTTAATTGACCCGATCCTTTTTCAATAGCTCTTTCGATATTTTCTTTTGGCATATTTTGAGCTTTGGCATTGTCTACTGCTAAACGAAGCTTAAAGTTCATATCAGGATTGGTGTCTCCATCTTTAGCTGCTACCGTAATTTCACGTGATAACTTTGTGAATAATTGTCCTCTTTTTGCATCTAGAGCACCTTTTTTATGTTTTATGGTGCTCCATTTGGAATGACCTGACATTATTTAATTTCTAAAATGGCTCTAGTATTGGATTTTACAGCTGCAACTCTTAATAATGACCTTATTGATTCAGCAACTCTTCCACCTTTCCCTATAACCTTACCTTTATCATCTTCATTTAACTCTAATGAAATAATAATTTGATTATCATCTTCTTTTGTTGAAACTTTTACGTCATCTGGGTTATCTGATAGAGCTTTTGCAATATATTCGACCATTTCAGACATGTTTTCTGTTGTCATTTTCTTAAGAACTTTCTTTATTATTGAGAGACATTAATCTTGGCTTCTAATCCTGAAGTTTTTAGTAGTTTTTTAACCGAATCTGATGGTTGTGCACCATTTTTTATCCATTTCAAGACTTTATCTTCTTCAAAATTAATTATAGGTGTTTCAGGCATCGGGTCATATGTCCCAACTTGTTCAATAAAAGAACCACTTTGGGCTGCTCGTTGGTCTGCTATAACTATCCTGTAAAAAGGTTTTCCTTTAGCTCCGACTCTTCTTAATCTAATTCTTACCATTAGAAATAATCTCCATTAACATTGTTAAAAACTCTTTTAACTTTCATTTTATATTAAATTAGGTTAACAAAATACTTTAAAATTAGATAAAAATATAATCATTTATAAGTTTGATTCTATATGAACAACAAAAAAAACATTTTATTGCATGTACTTTTCTTTGCTAATCTAAGAGAGCAAATTGGTTTAAATTCTATCGTTTGGGAGATTTCTTCATCTAGTACTGTTAGAGACATAATAATTAGAATTTCTAATGAATTTAATATTTCTGAATTGATTATTAGTAAATATTTATATGCTATTAATAATGAATATGTTGATATTGATACTAAATTTAAAAATCAAGATGAATTGGCGATTATACCTCCTGTGAGTGGTGGTTCTAAATGAATGAAAATTTTTTTGTAGAAATTACTCAGTCTGTGTTATCAGACAAATCCGCCGTTGAATTTGTTTCTACAAATGAAAACGGTGCTATTGTTTTATTTCAAGGTGTAACTAGAAAAAATAATATGGGTAGAACTGTTTTGAAATTAGATTACGAAGCGTATACCCCTATGGCTGAAAAAAAAATGTTAGAAATTTTATTGGAAGCAAAACGTAAATGGAATATATCTAAATGTTATGTTTCTCACAGGATTGGGACTTTATATATAGGTGACGTTAGTATGATTTTATGTATTTCTTCAAAACATAGAAAAGAAGCTTTTGAAGCGTCACAATATTTTATTGATAAATTAAAAGAAATTGTACCAATATGGAAAAAAGAATACTTTACCGATGGATATGAATGGATAGGACAGTCAACAGGGAATTAATATCTTATAAAATATATACAAAAATATATTATAAATGGAGGGTTCGCATAGTGGCCTAGTGCGCCCGCCTGCTAAGCGGGTTGGAGATGTAAAGTCTTCGCGCGGGTTCGAATCCCGCACCCTCCGCCACTTTTTTAAATAAAATATAAAATAATATGGTTACTAAAACTGAAATTAAATATAATATTTGGACTTCTGGTTGTCAGATGAATAAGTCTGATTCTGAGATGTTAGCTGGACAATTCGACAGTTTGGGTATTACACCAAATGAATCATATGCTGATTCAGATATTATAGTTTTAAATACATGTGTCGTCAGACAATCCGCTGAAAATAATGCAATATCATTATTGGAAAAAATTAAACTTCTTAAAATGAAAAATCAAGAGAAAATTTTAGTGGTTATGGGATGTATGGTTGGTCCAAATTCAACTAAATTATCAGAGGATTTTCCTTATGTTGATGTGTGGGCAAGACCACAAGATTTTAATCCTATAATAAATTTAGTTTCCGATAGATTTAATATAAATTTAGATGGTTGTTTATCTAATGTGACTAAAAAACCAGGTGTAACAAAATTTATTTCGGTAACACATGGATGTGACAAATTTTGTACTTTCTGTATTATTCCATACAGGAGAGGTAGAGAAAAAAGTAGACCAGTCGAAGAACTTTTTGATGAAATTAGTTTATATGTTGATAAAGGAGTCAAGGAAGTAACTTTATTGGGGCAGAATATTGATTCATATGGTCATGATTTACGCCCTAGAAAAGATCTTGCTGACCTGATAGCAAAAATTCATCATATAAATGGTCTTGATAGAATTAGATTTTTGACTTCTCATCCTAATGATATGAGTCTAAGAATTATAGAGACCATAAGAGATTTACCCAAAGTTTGTAAAAATATAAACCTACCATTTCAAGCAGGAGATGATGTTGTTTTATCTAATATGCGTAGAGGGTATACTGTTACTCAATTTATAAAAAAAATTGATCTAATTAAAAATACTATTCCTGATGTTACCCTTACTTCCGACCTAATAGTAGGATTCCCTGGAGAAACTCGTACTCAATTTGAAAATTCTATGAAAGTATTAAAACTTATTGAATTTGATAAAGTTCACGTATCTGGCTATTCAACGAGAGAAGGAACGGTAGCTTCAAGAAAATTGATTGATGATATAACTATAGAAGAGAAGAAATCTCGTATTAAAGAAGTTAATGTACTTCAAGAAGAAATTCAGTATAATAAGAACAATAAATTAATTGGTACTTATTTTGACGTTCTTATTGAAGGGCATAAGAGGGGTGATTTGTTTGGGCGTGCAATGAATGACAAGATAGTTTACATAGATTTTGATGGAGAAAGAAACATAAATTATGGTGAAACATTGGGAGTTGAAATTACTAAATCAACTCCATGGTCTCTTCGAGGAACACTAATAAAGTAACCTGATATTTTGTGGTCTAATTAATATGACAACTCTATACAAGAAACAAACTGTAATACCTATAACTGAACTAGAACAATCTCTATTTTGTCAGTCTGATGGTAATTTACGAACAAAAACTCTACAAGAGGAATTTGAGGCTGGTGTAAGATGGCAGAAAATACCTACAAGATATATGAAAATATCTCCAGAGGACCTAGATAAAGAGATAAATATTTGTAAGGAACAACTTAAGGATCAGTTATTAATTTTAGGTCATCATTACCAACGTCAAGAAGTGATTAAGTATGCAGATATTACTGGAGATTCATATAAACTTTCAAAAATTGCTTCTTTAGAATCAAAAAAGAAATGGATTGTTTTTTGTGGTGTTCATTTTATGGCTGAAACAGCAGATATACTTACATCTAAGAGCCAAGATGTTATCTTACCAAATATGACAGCGGGTTGTTCTATGGCTGATATGGCTCAATTAGAAGATGTTGAGGATGCCTGGAATGAATTAGGTACAATTTTGAATTTAAAATCATTAATACCTGTCACTTATATGAATTCTACTGCTGGAATTAAATCTATTTGTGGGAAAAATAATGGAATAGTATGTACATCATCGAATGCTCAAAAAGCATTCGAATGGTCATTTGATAGAGGTGAAAAGATTCTTTTCTTACCAGATCAACATTTGGGTAGAAATACTGGATTGAAAATGGGGATTAAAGATGATGAGATGGTAGTTTGGGACCCCAATAAAATAATGGGAGGACTGACCACAAAAGAAATATCTTCATCTAAATTGATACTTTGGAAAGGGCATTGTTCTGTTCATACAAGATTTACACTTGATCAAGTGAAAAAAGCTAAAGAAAATCATCCGGATGTAAATATACTTGTACATCCAGAATGTACTAGAGATGTTGTTGATGCTTCAGACTATAACGGTTCTACTGAGTATATAATCGATATGATAAATAACGCTGAACCTAATTCAATTTGGGCTATAGGTACTGAAATTAATTTAGTTAAGAGATTAGCTAGTGAAAATCCAGACAAAAATATATTTTGCTTAGATTCTGTAGTCTGTCCATGCTCAACCATGTATCGAATACATCCAGCATATCTTTTATGGGTATTAGAAGGATTGATTGCTGGTTTTTTAATAAATAAAATTCAAGTTTCAACTGATGATAGAAAATATTCTAAAACCGCTATTGATAGAATGCTTAATTTATAGATAAGTAATGAATAAAATTTCGCTGGATCAGATAAAGAATCTGATAGATATTTCTTTAGATGAAGATAGTTATTTAGATGATATAACATCAAAAAATTTAATTGATAGAGATCATATTTCAAATGCTTACATTATTTCTAAATCTGATGGAATATTATGTGGAGTTGATGTCTTAGAATTAATATTTAAAAAGGTTGATTCTCATATTGAAATAGGAAAAAATTTTTTTGATGGGGATAAAATAAATAACTCTGATGTTGTTGTTACTCTAAATGGTTCTTTATTATCAATCCTATCTGCTGAGAGAACAGTTTTGAATTTTATACAAAGAATGACAGGTATTTCTACTATAACTTCAAAATATGTAAATCTAATTTCTGATAGTAACTCTAAAATTTATGATACTAGAAAAACTTTACCAGGGCATAGGATTTTAGATAAATATGCTGTAAGTATTGGTGGGGGAATGAATCATAGAATAAATCTTTCTGATGGGATTTTAATAAAAGATACTCATGTAGATTACTTAAAAATAAAAGGGTATTCTATTGAAAAAATTATTAAGAAAATTAAATCATCTATTAATTCAGGGATAAGGATAGAGATTGAAGTAGAATCTTTGGAGGATGCTGTATCTGCAGCAAAATCTAATGTAGATATTATTATGTTGGATAATATGAATTTAGATTTACTAAAAAAGACTATTAAATCAATAAAAGAAATTTCTGAGGATATATTGATCGAAGTTTCTGGAGGAATTAATATTAATAATATACGATCGATTTCAAAAACTGGTGTAGATATAATTTCAATTGGAGCATTGACACACTCTGTAATTTCTCACGATTTTTCCCTAAAATATTCCAGTAATTAAGTTTTAGAATCTATGATCAGTGTCATTGGTCCGTAATTGTTAATTTCTACATCCATGTCTGATCCAAAAATTCCTGTTTCTACTTTTAATCCACTATTAGTAAATTCTTCTACTATTCTAAAAAAAATTTTAGATGCTATATCTGGCTTTGCAGCAGCTGTAAAACTTGGTCTTTTACCCTTATTAGTTGAGGCATACAAAGTAAATTGACTTATAATTAGTAGTTCTCCTTCTATGTCTTTCACAGACAAATGAAATCGTTCATTATTTTCTTTACCAGGGAAAATGCGTAAATTAACGATTTTGTCGACTATACTTTTAATTTCTTTTTCTTCATCAGTAATTGATATACCAATAAAAATACAAAGACCTTTTTTGATTGTTCTAGTACTATATCCTTTTGGACTTACTGAAGCATTATGTACTCTTTGGACTAGAGCACGCATTTTTACTCTTTCTTTTTTATAGCTTTATTAGTAGATTCTTTGGATTTTGTTTTATCTTTTGTATTAGTTTTATCTTTTGTATTAGTTTCTGAAGAGTCAGAACTTCTTGATTTAGAAGAACCATAATCTGTTGAGTAAAAACCAGATCCTTTATAAATAATTGAAGGTATAGAGAATTGTCTTTCCACACCAATAGATCCACATTTAGGACACGATTTAGGATTATCAGCATTGAATTTTTGGAATAATTCAAAATTACAACCTTTTTCACACCGGTATTCATATGTAGGCATAAATTACAAATTCCTATGTAGAACTATTAAGAACATTATTATATTTTACCTCTTAGTTAGGGAACTTAAAATATATTTTGGAAGCATATTTTCAGTAAGATATAAATTTTTTTGATTAAATGTATTACTGTCAAGCCCCGTTAAAACTAATGCAGTATCAATTCCGAAATTATTACCACCTAATATATCTGTTTCAAGCTGATCTCCTATCATGATAGGTTTTTTAGAGTTTATTTTCTCTTTTGCTTTGCGAAATATCATCTCATTAGGTTTACCCAATTTATGAAAAATTATTTTTTTATAATCTTTGTGTAATTTTTTAAATCCACTCTCTAACAAGTACCCAAATGATGCTGATCCAAATCCATATTTTGAATTGCCATTAGGATAAAGAAAGTCTGGGTTAGGAAAAATTACATCATAATTTTCATTTTTCGATACTTTTTCAGATAATAGATTTAGTAATAAATTCAATGTTTCTTCCCAATCATAAGGTTTAGAATGACCAATAATGATAGATCTACTTTGTTTCAATTGTTCTATATTTATTATGTTTACTTTTGCTTTTAAAGCATATTCATAAGTATCTTTACTACCTAATACTACACAAGGATATTCAATTATATTTATTTCGTTCATAAAATCTTGAATTAAATCTCCTGCTGAAATAATTTTTTCTGGGTTTAGATTTATTCCTAATTTATTAAAATTTCCAGATCTGTTTTTATTAGATAGTGAAGCATCATTAGTTAATATCAGATATGGGAATTTTTCGATGTTTAATCTATCGATAAATTTATCTGCTCCTTTGATTAAGTTTTTACCATCTATTAGGACTCCAAATGAGTCTAGAAAAATCGCATCATACTTTTCCAGTATTTTTTCTATATCAATAGTATTTATTTGATAATTCAATCTGAGATACTCAATTGTAATCCGTCATTGAAATGTTTTTGTGCAGAAATCAATTTGACTTTAAAAGTCTCTCCAAAAATAATTTTCTCTCCAGTAACTTCTCCTATTTTTTTATAAGGAATTTTATCCGATAATAATTTTTCAAATTTATAAATTTTGTCTTTTGGTGTAGTAATTATAATTCTAGATTGAGTTTCTCCAAATAATGCTTCTTCCCAATTTAAGGGTATATCTTCATAAATTTTTGCACCAATATTTCCTATTATTGCGGATTCAGCTATTGCTATTGATAGTCCACCATCAGAACAATCATGTGCCGAATTAATTAATTCAAAATCAATCAATTCCCTACAAATTTTTTGCAAAGAAACTTCTTTTTCAATATTTATTTTTGGTTTACCGGATATTTCATCGAAAAAAAACTTCATATATTCACTCCCACTTAAACAATTTCCGTAATCGTATGTTTTATCAGAGCCTAAAATAAAAATAAAATCTCCTTCATCTTTAAATTCCATAGTACATAATTTATTTATGTTATTTAAAACCCCTACACTTCCAATTATTGGTGTGGGATATATTGCTTCTTCTTCTGATTCATTAAACAAACTTGCATTTCCACTAATAATTGGAATTTTAAATTTGTTAGCAGCATCTTTGAGCCCTTTTATAGACTCTGTAAGTTGAAATTGGACATCATTATTTTTAGGGTTTCCAAAGTTTAAACCATTTGTTAATGCGACTGGAGTAGCTCCGGTAAGAGATACATTTCTGCAAGACTCGGAAACCGCTATTAAAGTACCAATATATGGATCTAAATAACATAGTGTACTATTACAGTCTGTACTAACTGCTATTCCTTTTGATGACCCATCAATACGAATTAAGGCCGCATCTCCTCCAGGTTCTATTAGTGTATTTGTCTGAACATGATGATCATATTGTCTGTAGATACTTCTTCTTGAACTTAAGTTTGGTGATTCTAATAATTGTATGAAAGTTTCTTCTTGGGATAGATTATTTTTTTGGGTAATTTTAGTTTTGTTATCTTGTAAATTGATCATCCATTTTGGTTTTGTCCCATTTAGTTTATATGTAGGTGGATCTGTAAGAATATTTATAGAAGTTTTACTAAGTATTTTTTTATTTTCTAATATTTCAAGTTCGTTTCCTTTAACAAATTTACCTATAACACTTGCATCTAAATCCCATTTTTCAAAAATTTGTATCACTGGTTTTATATATTTTGAATTTACTGCTAATAACATTCTTTCTTGGGATTCAGACAACATTACTTCGTATGCATTCATCCCTTTTTCTCTACGAGGAATATTTTCTATATATATTTCAAGTCCTAATTGTGATCTCTCTGCCATCTCTACTGCAGCAGATGTCAACCCAGCTGCACCACAATCTTGTAAACCATTTACTCCTAGGTGATTGATTGATTCCAAGCATGCTTCTATCAAGTTTTTTTCCATGAAAGGATTACCCACTTGTACAGTACTCCTCAATTCTGTGTCATTGTCAAATGTTTTAGAAGCCAATCCAGAGGCTCCATGAATTCCATCCCTTCCAGTATCTGATCCTACTAATAATAGTAAATCACCTTGATTTTTAGCTGATGCAGAAATATAATTCCCTTCTTTAATAAGACCAATACACATAGCATTTACTAAGGGGTTGTCATTGTATGATTTATGGAAATAAACTTCACCTCCAATATTCGGTACTCCAATGCAGTTTCCATATGCCGAAATTCCAGAAATTACTCCATTAAATATATACTTTGTTCTACTTTTTGTTATTGAACCAAATCTTAATGAATTCAATAATGCTATTGGTCTGGCACCCATAGCAAAAATATCTCTAACAATACCACCAACACCGGTAGCTGCTCCTTCAAATGGCTCAATAGCTGAAGGGTGATTATGTGATTCTATTTTAAACGCAATCGCATATCCTTCTCCAATATCAATTATTCCAGCATTTTCACTGCCGGGTGTTACAAGTAGATCAGGTGAATTATTAGGGATAGTTTTAATTAATTCTTTGGTATGTTTATATCCACAATGTTCTGACCAAAGAGCTCCAAACAATCCTAATTCTAGACTATTAGGATTCCTGCCTAATTTTTCAACTATTTGGTTATATTCGAATCTGGTAAGAGCAATCTCATCCAAAATCTTTTGATCTATGGTCATTTATAATTTTCTACAATTGATTGGAATAATAATTGTCCATCTTTACTACCTAAAATTTTTTCTGCTGCCTTTTCTGGATGAGGCATCATGCCCAATATATTACCTTTTTTATTAGTAATTCCAGCGATATTATTCACAGAACCATTAGGGTTAGATTTATCAGTAATATCTCCAGCAGAATTGGAATACTTAAGAATTATTTGGTTATTATCCTCCAGTCTTTTAATAGCATTCTCATCTGCTATATAATTTCCTTCCCCATGGGAAATAGGGATTCTTAATATTTTTTTATTTTGACTAATTTTGTTAGTAAAAAGTGATTCCCGATTTACTACTTTTAAATTTACCCACTCACATATGAATTGCATATCACGGTTTGCTACTAAAGCACCTGGGAGTAATCCTGATTCGCATAAAATTTGAAAACCATTACATATTCCGATTATAGGTTTTCCTTTTTTAGCATGTTGTTTAACTGAATCCATGATCGGAGAGAATTTAGCTATAGCTCCACTTCTAAGATAATCTCCATACGAGAAGCCACCTGGAAGAATAATACAATCATAACTATCTACATTATTATCATTATGCCAAATATAACTAGAATCGTAACCCATTACACTAGAAAGAGCTTTATATGTGTCCCTATCGCTCCATGTACCAGGGAATATAACTATCCCGAATTTCATATAGACGATTTATTCAAATTACTAATATCAACAAGAAATGATATATAAAAGTTTACATGAATTTATGAGTGGTTTTTAGGCTTTTACGTAATTTTGCCGCTGCCTTTTTCTTTCTCGCTACACTTGGAGGTTCAAAATGTTCACGTTTTCTATATTCAGGGATTATAGATTCATGTTGTACTTTTTTTGTGAATCTTCTAAGAAAACCTTCGAAGCTTTCACCATCGTTAATTTTTATCTCTACCAATATATATATTTCCTATAATTAATTAATTATCCTACTATTTTATACTTTTAGTGTGGGAATTTCATATTTATTGATTAATATATTTGATAGCTTTTTTTATTCTATAGATAGATTTTTCTCTACCTAGAACTTCTAGAGTTTCAAATAATGGAGGAGCTATTTTTTTTCCTGTAATTGAAATTCTAATTGGAGTAAACAGCTTTCCTGGTTTTTGATTTATTATTTTTGCTAACTCTCTAAATTTATTTTCTAATTGATCAGATTGAAAATTTTCTATATCTTCAATTACTTTCAATGATTTCATTAGCAGTTCAGAGATAATTTTTTTATCAATATTTTTTGATAACAGCTCATTTTGATCTACTTGAATTTCGTCATCTTCTAAAAAAAAGAAATCTACCATTTCTTTTGCATCCTTGAGAGTTTTAAGTCGTTCTTGAATAAAAGGTACTATATTCATAATTTTTTCAGAATCGATAGGTCGAATAATATGATCTTCTAAACCTCCCTCTTTATATGGTTTTTCTAAGAAGTAAATTATATTTTTAGTGAGATCTTCAGTAGATAAATTCCTTATATGAATACCATTCATCCAATCTAATTTTTCTGAGTCGAATACTGCTGAAGAATCTGAAATTTTTTCTATAGAAAATTTTTCTAGAATTTCATTCTTAGATAGTATTTCCTGATCATTACCTGGAGACCAACCTAATAGAATTAGATAATTAAAAACTGCCGAAGGAAGGTAACCTTCATTTTTATATTCTAATACTGATTTAGCACCGTGTCTCTTTGATAATTTTGATTTATCTTTCCCTAAAATAAGGGGTACATGTATATATTTTGGAGGATTTATTTTTAATGCATTATGAATTAATATATGTTTTGGTGTACTTGAAATCCATTCCTCTCCTCTAAAAACATGTGTGATTTTCATATCATCATCATCAACTATATGAGCAAGGTGATAAGTAGGCATTCCATCAGATTTTAAAATTATAAAGTCGTCTATTTCTTCAGTATTGAAAATTATTTTTCCACGTATCTCATCTAAGAATTCAATAGTTCCACTATCTGGCACTTTGAATCTAACGACTACTGGTTTGCCACTAGTAATTGATTTTTCGATATCTGATTTAGATTTATATCTACCCCTATTATCGTACCTTGGAGGTAAACCAAGTTCTTGTTGTTTTTTTCTTAAAGCATGTAATTCTTGCGGTGAAGTATCATCATAATATGCATGACCAGATTGTATAAGTTTTTTTGCACATTCAACATATAATTCTTTTCTTGTAGATTGAACATAAGATCCCTTAGGATTATTTGGTATTTTTTCAGGTATAGAATCCCAATTTAAACCTAACCATTCTAAGGATTCATATATTGCTGATTCCGATTCTGGATCATATCTAGATTGATCAGTATCTTCTATTCTTAGAATGAAATTACCATCATTAGATTTAGAGTATACCCAATCAAATATTGCTGTTCTAATGTTACCTATATGAGGTATACCTGTAGGACTGGGTGCATATCTAACGGAAACTTTATTATTCATATATTTTAATATTGATTATTTATTCAAAATATAATTATGCATTTAGATTATCAAGATATCTAGATAGATCATTGGGTAAATCAGAAGAAAAAATCAAGTCTTCTTGATTTATAGGATGTTTAAATTTTATTTTATACGCATGTAGAAAATGTCTATTTAATTGTTCGTATTTATAATTGCTCTTTCCATACTTTTTATCTCCAACTATTGGATGCCCAATACTATTGAAATGAACTCTTATTTGATGAGTACGTCCGGTTTTTAGATTTATATCAACTAAGGAATAATTTTTATATTTTTTTATTAATTTGTATTCCGTAATAGCTTTTCTACCAGTATTGATTAGTATTTGTTTAGTCCTGTTTTTAGGATTTCTACCAATAGGTGCAATGATACTTCCTTGTGGTTGCATTAAGTGTCCATGCAAAAGTGCAATATAATTTTTTTCTATTTTTCTATTCTTAAATATTTCATTCATTTTAATATATGAAGAATTTTTAAGAGCTACTATCAATAAACCGGAGGTTTCTTTATCTAATCTGTGTACTATTCCATTTCTACCTTTATCACCCACATTGATTAATTTTGGAAAAATATTTTGTAGTTGGTGGGCTAATGTATTGTGCTGTGTTTTTATTCCACTATGAACAGTTTGTCCTGAAGGTTTATCTATTATCAATAAAAAATCATCTTTAAATATATATTTTAAATCAGGGAAATTTTCTTTATATATTTTTTTATTTTCTATTAATATGGTGTTTCCATTAGACAGGATATGTGAAGATTTAGTTGTCTTTTTATTGTCTATATATACCAATCCTGATTTGATTAATTTTTGTATTGAAGATCTTGTTTGTCCTTTTTCATTTGATAAATAATAATCTAATCTTTTTGAATTGTGGGTTTCAATATTTGAGACTAATATCTTTTTCATTCACTATCAGTTTCATTATCTTTATTAAATAATAGATAAATAATCATTATAGTTATTCCGATAACTATTGAAGAATCCGCTATATTGAAAATCGGCCACCATCCAAAATCAATAAAATCTGTTACGTAACCTAATCTAAATCTATCTATAAGGTTCCCAATAGCTCCTCCAATTTGTAAACCGAATGTAAATTTAAGTAATATTGGAGGATTTTTTATAGACCTAAAAATATACAAAATAAATATTACAGCTACTACAGACACTAAAGAAAGTATCATTGTTTGATCTTGAAAGAGAGAGAATGCAGCCCCTGTATTTCTTGCATGAGTTAATCTTAGTAATCCTTCATTTGGCCATGAAGTTCCTAAAGGTAATAAGATAGAAGTTAGTATTTTTGTTAATTGATCAATTACTATTATGAAAATCGAAACTAATATCGAAATCCTATGTAGATATAAAACTCTAAAATAACTGTGCATTCTTTTTGGATAATAAATAAATTTATATATACACTTTAATTTCTCATAAAATTCAAAATAACGGAATAGATAATGATTCATATAGACCTTAGAAGTGATACAGTCACACATCCTACCAAAGAAATGAAAAAAGCAATGTACGATGCAGAATTAGGTGATGATGTTTATGGGGATGATCCTACTACTAATGCCCTGCAAGAGGAAGTGAGCGAAATACTAGGTAAAGAAGATTCTGTGCTAGTTTCTTCAGGAACACAAGGGAATTTAGTATCGTTGTTGGCTTGGGCAGATAGAGGAGACGAGGTTGTAGTCGGAGATCAGAGTCATATCTTTACGGGAGAAGCCGGAGGGCCTTCAGTCCTAGGTTCATTAGTTTTGTATCCGATACCTACTGATGAAGATGGACATTTCTCAAAAGAATCAATTTTAGATAGTATAAAACCGAGAGATTATCATAAGCCTACAACTAAGTTATTGTGTATAGAAAATACTCATAATTTTTCTAGTGGTAGAGTTTTAGATTTATCCTATATAAATTCTGTTTCAAAGTTATCAAAATTAAACAATTTAAACTTACATATGGATGGGGCAAGATTATTTAATGCGTCAACTTATTTAAAAGTTAATCCAAGTGAATTGGTAAAAGATGTTGATTCAGTTACATTTTGCTTGTCAAAAGGTCTTTCTTGTCCCATAGGTAGTGTAGTTTCTGGAGATAAAGATTTTATTTTAAGAGCAAAAAAATGGAGAAAAATGTTAGGTTCTGGTATGCGGCAAGTAGGAGTGATTGCTGCTGCAGGTAGGGTGGCTTTAAGAACTACTATAGATCGGCTAGAAGAAGATCATATAAATGCCAAAAAACTTGCTTTCGGTCTAGCAAATATATCAGAATTAGAAATTAATCCTAATAGAATCCAAACTAATATAGTTAGGTTTAATATACCATCCGGTAAAGGAGAAATTATATCTAATCATCTTAAAAATGAAGGTATATATATAAATCCTGGGAAATTTGATTTAAGAATGGTTACTCACAGGGGTATATCTGCTGAAGATATAGATATATCTTTATTAGCTATGGAAAAAGTAATAAAAAAAATAATTTAAATTTATTCAAATTTATTTTTCCATAGATTATTCAATCTTTCATAAATTCTTTTTTCGATTCCTTCTTTATTAGGAGAGTAAAATTTTTCATTAGAAATTTCTTTAGGTAGATATTCCATTTCAACAAAATTATTTTTATAGTTATGAGGATATTTATATCCAAGAGAATTGCCTTGAGTTTTCATGAATTCAGTTGGGGCGTTCCTTAGGTGTTTAGGTATTTTTAGATGTCTATTTTTTGAAACAATTTTTTCTGCTTTATTTATAGCTTCATAGGCAGAGTTACTTTTTTCAGATGAAGCTAGAAAGATTGTTGCTTCAGCTAAAGGGATTTTTCCTTCCGGCATGCCTATAAATGCCACAGATTGTTGAGCTGCAATTGCTACAGCAAGTGCGTTTGGATTTGCCAATCCAATATCTTCAGCAGCAGATATCACTAGTCTCCTAGCAATAAATAATGGGTCTTCTCCAGAATCGATCATTTTTGATAAATAATATATTGCAGCATTCGGATCCGATCCTCTAATTGACTTTATAAATGCAGAAATAGAATCGTAATGCTCATCGCCATTTCTATCATAAATATTAGTATTTTTTACTGCTTTATTAATATCTGAGATAAGTAAATCTTTTTTATTATCTGCAATTATTTTTTGAACTGAAAATTCTAATAAGTCTAAAACAATCCTTGCATCCCCTTTAGATACATTAATCAAGTATTCTTTTACATTATTATTTATAGAAAATTTATATTTTCCTAAACCTTTTGATTCATCTTTGATAGCTTTTTCTATAATTATCAGTAAATCTTCTTTTGATAATGGATTAAGAGCAAAAACTCTAGATCTTGAAAGAATTGGATTATTTATAGTAAAGGATGGATTTTCTGTAGTTGCTCCTATAAGGGTTATTATTCCCTCTTCCATAGCGCCAAGAAGAGAATCTTGTTGTGATTTAGAAAATCGGTGTATTTCATCAATAAACAAAATAGTTTTAATAGAATATTCTCCTAATTGTCTTTCTGATTCATTTATTATTTTTCTCAATTCTGAAACATTGGAATTTATTGCAGATATTTGTATGAATCTTGATTGAGTCTTTTGAGAAATTAATCTAGCAAGTGTAGTTTTTCCTGAACCAGGAGGACCCCAAAAAATCATTGAAGGAACCATGTCTTTTTCAACGGAAATTCTGAATATAGAATCTTCTGACATTATATGATTTTGCCCAATATATTCTTCAAATACTACTGGTCGCATTCTGTTTGAAAGTGGAGAGGATGATTTCGTAATATTGTTTTTGTTATTTTCAAAAAGATTCATTTATTATTACTTTTACTTTTATTTATTGAGATTGGTGTTATGGAATTATTTTTATTTCTATTTAAAATTTTCTGATTTGAATATTTTAACTCAGCAGTTGTACCCCCAAATCCTCCTTCTTCTCCAATAGCTGGTTCATGTCTTAAGATTTTATTATTTTTATTTAAGATATTAATAGTTTCGGATTTTAATATACCTTCACCTTTACCATGAATAATTAATATTGTTAACAATCTGGAATTATGTGCTTGATCTATGAATTCTTCTAAAATTGCCCTTATCTCATATGAACGATAACCATGAAGATCTATTTTTCTTTCTGTATGTTTTGGATTAGAGGAAACTATGTATTTTTCTAATGATTTAGGTTTGGCCCTACGCCTTTTTTTAGGAGACATTCTATTTAGATAAATTTTTTATTATTTTTGATAAGGTTTTGTCTTGTTCTTCTAATACTGTTCTTATATCAATTAATATTGATCCTTCGTATACTCTTGCTAAAATTATCGGTGTTGATTGTAATAATTTTTTCTTTATGGTGTTTTCATTTGTTTTAGTCTCTATCTTGATTATTTTTGTTGGGATTTTTACTTCTGGCATTGAACCACCACCTATAAGTGATTCACCATCTATAATTTTTCCTATTTTAGCTTCCGAACAAATCTTTTCAGCTCTTTTTGTTATTTTATTGATATTTTGACTAATCATTTTCCAAATAGGTATGTCTTCCTCATAAGTATCTTTTATATATGATCTTAGAGTAGAAATTGTACTTATCAAAGAAATTTTGTCAGCCCTAAAAGCTCTTGCTAATGGATGAGACTCAATATTCGATACTAAATCTTTCTTCCCAGTTATAATGCCTGCTTGTGCACCTCCAAGCAATTTATCTCCAGAAAATAATGTCACATCTACACCTAAGCCAATAGAATCTTGAACTAAAGGTTCTTTAGGTAGGTTGTATTTTGTTGTATCGATTAAACAACCTGAACCTATATCATTTATTAATAGGATATTATTTGATGTAGATATTTTTATAAGATCACTTATATTTGTACTGTGTACGAATCCCTTGACTATAAAATTACTAGTGTGAACTTTTAATATTCCAGCTGTTCTTGGTGTAATAGCTTCTAAATAATCGTTTGGGTAAGTTTTATTAGTTGTGCCAACTTCTACCAGTTTTGCACCTGATATTTTCATAATATCTGGTATTCTAAATCCACCACCTATTTCTACAGCCTCTCCTCTAGAAATAATTATCTCTTGTTTATCTTGATTGGTAATAGTGGCCAGTGTTAGTAAAGTTGCAGATGCGTTATTATTTACAATAAAACCTTTTTCGCATCCTGTAGCCAGGGATAAGTATTTTGATATAGTAATATTTCTGTTTTCTCTTTTTCCATCTTTTGTTGAAATTTCTAAAGAGGAATAGTTTAGTGATATTTCATTAGATGATTCTACTGCTTTTTTTGAAATAGGCGATCTTCCTAAATTAGTATGTAAAATAACTCCTGTTCCATTAATTACTGCTTTAGGATTTTGATTTTCTATCGATTTCAATAAATTATCTATATTTTTATAAATTTGTTTTTTTATATCAAAGATTTCACCCTTTAATATAGATTCTTTTGTTTCTTCAATAGAAGTATTAATTAATCTGATTGATGAACTTTTATTTAATGATTTAAGCTTACTAGAAACTTCAGAATGGTTTAGAATTTCGTCTATAGATGGTATTTCTCTAAAATATTTATTCTTTTTGTTCATTTTATAATATTAATGCAATAGTAATTATAGTTGGATTTTAAAGTAGCTTATTACTAATACAGCAATAAGAATAATTATGCCTATATATGTTTTTAAATCCATTTTAATAATTCTTATTATTTGTGATTGAAAAGATAATAGCCTAAGACATAATCATGATTTATGTCAAACAATAGTAAATTTTTTGTATAAATTTGTAATTTAATTATACTTAAATCAAATGTATTAAAACAAAAAATATATTTTACTTATTTTCAAAGATACATTATAAGAAAGGAAGACTTTGTATATTTTAGGACTGACCGGCGGAATATCTTCAGGTAAATCTGAAGCTTCAAAAATATTTTCAGAATTGGGTTATACAGTAATCGAAACAGATAAAATTGCTCATGAAATGTATCTAAAAGGTACAGATATTTATGAAAAAGTCATAAGCTTTTTTGGTGAAAATATTTTAAACAAAAATAGTGAGATAGATCGAAGTAAACTTGGTGAAATAGTATTTTACGATAAAAAAAAATTATCTTTTTTACAAAATCTAATTTGGCCTGAGGTTATAAAAATTATTGAGGATAAAATTTCTGTATCAAAAAAAAATCGAGAGAGAATATTTGTAATTGAATCTCATTTGATTTTTGAATCTGAAATTAAAAATTTTATGAACGAAATTTGGACAATTGAATCTTCAGAACCAATTCAATTGGAACGATTAGTAGACTATAGAGGATTGTCATTAGATTATGCTAAACAGATAATTTCTGTACAAAATGATTCATCGTTTCGTAAAAAGAAATCAGATAAAGTCATAGAAAACACAAATGAACTCTTCATGTTTAGAAATAAGATCATAAAATTAATTAATAAACTTGAGAATAAATTGAATAGTGAATAGTGAAACAATATGACGACAATAAATGAATTCCATCAACAAAAAATAGAAGAGTATTATGTGAATGAAGAACCATTTTATGTTCCTTCTTCAGATGAAATTCAAGTTTTTGAATCTGCTTATGCTCAGCGAATTCCAATACTTCTAAAAGGGCCTACAGGTACTGGAAAAACTAGATTTGTAGAGCATATGGTATGGAAATTAAGTAATAATAAACAACCTAAATCTAAGAAAAAAACTACTGCAGATATACCTTTAATTACTGTTGCCTGCCATGAAGATTTGACAGCTTCAGATTTAGTTGGAAGATATTTATTTGATGCTAATGGAACGCGTTGGATAGATGGGCCTTTAACAAAAGCAGTAAAATCCGGAGGTATTTGTTATTTAGATGAAGTAGTAGAAGCTCGAAAAGATACTACAGTTATTATTCATCCTTTGACCGATCATCGTAGAACATTAACTATAGACAAATTAGGTGAGGTTGTGGATGCTGCAGATGGGTTTCTGTTAGTAGTTTCATATAATCCTGGATATCAAAATGCTATGAAAGATTTGAAACATAGTACTAGGCAGAGATTTGTAGCTTTAGAATTTAACTTTCCTGATCAAGAAAGAGAAACTCAAATAATCCATCATGAATCTGGGGTTTCATTAGAAATTTCAGAAAGATTGGCTAAACTAGGTGAGAAAATAAGAAATTTACGTGAACATGGATTAGATGAAGGAGCTAGTACAAGAGTACTAATTTATGCAGGAAAACTCATAAAACAAGGTATATCGGCAAGAAGAGCATGTGAAGTTGCGGTTACTTGGGGTATTACTGATGATTCTAGAACCCAGAAAAGTATAAATGAAGTAGTAACTTCTATTTTTCCATGAGTGTTGATCAACTTTCTTATCTGATAAATACAATTAATAAAAATAAGATAAGTGATGAAATTTATCAAAATAGTAAATTGTCTTCAGTAGGGGTTTTATTTAGGTCAAATAATAATCAACATGAATTATTGTTGATTAAACGTTCAAAAAATTTACGAACTCATCCAGGAGAATGGGCTTTTCCTGGAGGTAAAATTGAGAATAATGATAATAATTTACGCGACACTTTTTTTAGAGAACTAAAAGAAGAAGTAGGGATAGAAAAAAAATATATCAATTTAATTGGACGAATAAAATCTTTTGTTACTACCACAGGATATATAGTTGTTCCATATATTGGGATATTAAAAGAAGGTTATAAAATAGATATAAGTCCTGAAGAAGTTGATAAATGTTTTTTTCTAAAGTATTCACTTTTTCGTCATAAAGAAAATTATCGGACTATAACTTTTTTGAATTTATCTAATAAAGAAAAATTAACATATCACAATTCATATGCTATAAAAGGGAAATATATTTGGGGAGCGACCGCTAATATAATTAAATATATTTCAAATATTGAGAAATAAAAACTTTGACTGAAAAAATTTCTGAAATACAAAATAAACTTCAACAACTTCCTAGTCCTGTTGTTGAAAATTTCAATAAATCTTTAGATATTTTAAATTCTAGACTTTCAGAAGATAATTTAGAAAAATGGGCAGAGATTGGTTTGGAGATTTCTGAGTTATCTGTTCGTTCATGGGAATCTGCTTCAGAATATTTTAAATCATCACCATCAGTCCAGAGACAATTACCAGCTGGACAATTAATGAGATGGGCAAGAACAGGGTTAAAATTAAGTGACGATTCTCCTAACATTGCCACTGCATATTTCAAACATTCTCCTCAGACGTTATTGAGACTTAGACCAAGATATATTGATGATTGGGCTAACGTATGTCGAAGTTTATATAGAGGTACTTGGAAATCTTCATCTCTAGCGGTTAAAATTTTTCAAGTTACTCCAGAACTCTTGGAGACGTTAAACTTTGAGGAATTTTATAAATTTGTAGAATTTTTGGCTGTATTATCAAAAAAATCTTATGATCAAGCAAATGAATCTTTAGATAAAAGTATCAAATTATTTCCTTTAATGACTAAGGAAATAAAAATATTCTTAGAAACTATGAAAATTGTAACTGCTAAATCATGGAAATTTTCTTTACCTTTATTGAATTCAATTGAGAAGTTATTTATTGAAGATATTTATGATCATAAGTTACATCTAATTAATCTTTCCAAAAATGCATTCTTATCATCCAATTTTGATCCTTCTTTAGTTATTTATACGGGTTCTAAAACTTTTAGTTCAATTGAATTAGAAAAACGTAATAATTTAATGGATATTACTGAAAATATTTTACGTTTATACCCAGATTCAATAATTGATTTCTTAAATTCAGTGTCTTATCTTTCAGATAAAATAACATTTGAGCAGATCTTGAGATGGCAAGAAATAGGTATTGATATATGTGATAACGATAAAGAAAAAGCTCAAATTTATTACTCGATACAATCTCAAGAATCAATAGATACTGTAGATTCTCTTTCTTCATCAATAGAATTATCTAGAGTAAGAGATATCTTAGAATTATATTGCCAAGCTTTATCTGGGAAAGAAATAAAAATTGAGGCATCTCAAAATTTAGTGGATAAGAATATAGGATGGTTTGAGGGAGATTTACCAACGACTGAAGGTTCAACTGTATACTTACCTTCAGTTATTAGTAAAAGTACTTCTAAAGATAAAAATTTCAATTTTTTGAAAGTTATTTCAACTCATCAAGTTTCACATATTGAATTTGGGTCTTTTCTATTTACTTTTGATAAGAATTCTACATTTTTTTCTGATATAAGATCTGATATTGAGAATAGTATTAAATCTAAGAAAGAATCTATTAATTTATTGAATAAACCTGAAGATCAGATTGTAGAAGATAAAGAATTCCTAACTCAAATTGGTAGATTTTTTGATTTATTTCAAGATAGAAAAATAGCTTTAGATATTTTTACTATTGTTGAAAGTACTAGAGTGGATTATAGAACTTTAGATGAGTATCCAGGAATTGCGAAAGATTATATAAATGTACAATTAAGCAGTTTAGAAAATCGCCCAGAAATTATTAAGTTGCCGGTAAAAGAGGCTATTTTAGAATTACTTATTCGGATTAGTCTTGGTCAAAAAAATAATTTAAAGATTCCTAAGAAATATAAAAAAGAATCAAAAGAAATAATTAAATTATTATCATATGTTAGAAATTCTAATGCCACTGTTGAAGACTCTTCTGAAATTACTATTAGAATCTACCATTTACTTTTTCCTATTGAAAATGAACCATTGGAAGAAGATGAATATGAAAATTTTGATAATAATGATGAAGATGAAAATGAAGATCAAGACAATACATTTGAAGATGATGAAATCATTCAGCAATTTATGGAAACATTTTTATTTGATAATAATCCTTCATCTGATCAAAATGGAGATGAATCTACAGAACAAATTCAAGAAGATCAAAATTATAATTCCCCTCAGGAAGTGGACTACAGGGGAGAATTTAAACCAGAATTATCTGAATTATTATCCCAAATGGAATTTTCTGATGAATTAAGTGATTTAAATGCAGATGAGATAACTCAAGAACAATTACAAGAAATGATTGAAAATTCTCCTGAAATGGATCATTCAGACCAACAAATTGACGAAGAGACACGAAAAAAAATTCAAGAAATGACAGAAAATTTACTTAAAGAAATATCAGAAAAAGATAATGAAAATAAACCATTTACTGATGGGAAATTACATCATATTGAAGAAGACGGTGGGGAACTAGATCCTACTGATAATAGTTCTTTTGTTTATGATGAATGGGATTTTAGAGCTAATAATTATAAATCAAATTGGTGTATCGTGAATGAAAAATCAATGACTGATGGAGATAGTACTTTTTTTTATAAGACATTGTCTGAAAATTCATATCTAATGAATGAAATTAAAAAACAATTTGAACTTGTTGTACCTGAGATGTACAAAAAACAAAAACGATTAATTGATGGCGAGGAATTTGATCTTGATTCTGTTTTAGAAGCAATCGTTGATATAAAGGCGGGAACTACACCTGATGAAAAATTATATTGGAGAAGAAATAAAGCAGAAAGATCAGTAGCAGTCTCTTTTCTATTGGATATGTCAGCATCTACAGCTGAAGCTATAGATGAACATAAAAATCAAACTAATAATGATTGGGGGGCTCCAGATGATCCAGTTGAGTATATGGCATGGCTTAGATCT
This sequence comes from uncultured Dehalococcoidales bacterium, assembly GCA_964491775.1. Taxonomy (GTDB): domain Bacteria; phylum Chloroflexota; class Dehalococcoidia; order Lucifugimonadales; family Lucifugimonadaceae. The sequence continues at coordinate 43,785 of CAZBHC010000002.1, forward strand.
AGACGTTCTGAAGGATTACGAAAAACTTATAAAAGAATAGTTGATGTAGAAAAAGAAGGTATTGTGATGATGGTTAATGCTTTAGAAACATTAGGTGACACTTATGGTATTTATGGATTTTCTGGTTATGGAAGAGAGAATGTAGAATTTTATGTAATTAAAGATTTAGAGGAAAAATACTCAGATTTTATTCCAAAACGTATTGATCGTATTGCTCCTTTACATGCTACAAGGATGGGGCCAGCTATTAGACATACAATAAAAAAACTTGATGATCAAGAATCTAAACTAAAGATTTTATTCTTAATATCAGATGGACGTCCACAAGATAGAGGATACTCTAGGGAAGGAGTAGAAAAAGAATACGCTGTACATGACACACGAAAAGCATTGATTGAAGCACGAGAAAAAGGGATTGTGCCTTTTTGTTTAACTGTTGATAAATCTGGGCACGATTATTTGAAAGTGATGATGGATGATTTTAATTATGAGGTTCTTCCGGATATAAGCCAGCTACCTATAAGACTTCCACAATTATATAAAAATTTGACTACCTAAAAAATTATTTATTAGGAAAATAGTTTAGAAGTTTCTCACCCCATTGTTCATCGATTAGAACAATATCTGAAGTTTCATTTATTACTGCATATTTTGAAGGGTTTTCAGAAATATCTGGTTCACTACTTCCTATTGTTATTGATGTTCTGGTTACTTCTGTAACTCCTGAATCCAGAGTAGTTTCTATTCTTAAAGCTATGTATGGGGCATTTAATTCTGTTCCATATTTTGCGTATTCCTTATCATTCTGAACATTTATAACCACAACTCCATTAATTTTTGGTTTTGAAATTAGGTCAAGTAAATCCTCGATTTTTTCTTGATCGGCTATCTCACTTCCTATGCAAGGATCAGATGCTATAGGCAATTTACATATATTCCAATTATCATTTTTTTTATCAAAACTATAACCCAAGATAACATCACCTTCTAGATAAAATAATATTTCTTTAGCTGTGGAAGGGTTCATGGAGTAATACCAGTCGGGATAAGGTGGATCGTTCACTAATCTTTCAAATATATTACCCCAACTTGAATCTACCAAGACTAATTGAGGGTATCCATCTACCATAGAATAATGAGATGTTTTATCAGGGGTTAGAGATCCTATAAGTAATTTAATGCTTGTATCATCTGTCAATTCTATGGTTATTATCATTGTTGGATTACTTAATCCATACTTTGTTAAATTATCTATTTCTGATTTGATTACTCTTTGTGTTTTAGGTCCACCTAACAGTTGAGTGATACCACCCCATCTGAATATATTAGCAGGAGTATTTTTTGGGTTTTCAAAAAACCATTTATCAAATTTTTCGTTGTGGTACCATGATTGCTTTTTTTCACCCGATTCTACTATTATTTTGGAAAGTTTATCAGTATCAATATTATAAAAAAAAGGAGGATCTTCAAGGTTATAAGTAGATTGAGTTTCTTGAGTATAATAACATGTCACACCTATAGATATATAAGCTAGAATAATTATAAGTATAAGCGAAATTCTTAAACTCATTATCTCCTACGCCACCATTGCCAAAATCCAAAAACAGAAATCATTGCAGGCATTAATAACCAACCGGACCATCGAACAAAATCTAATTCATTTTTTGTTAAAAAAAGTTTTCTAGTAGCTGATGTTTTACTTCTTATAGATATAAGTTCAAAATCTTCCGATAACCAATTTATAGAATTCACAAAAAGATCAGCATTGTTTGCTGACCCAAAATATTGATTACTTGCGAAATCTGTATCACCTATTAAAATTATATTTGTTTTTATAGTTTTATCAGATTTATCATCTATATTTGTTGATAATTCTCCGAATGCACTCACAAGAACTGCCACAGGTAAAGGGCCTGATTGTTCTCTATCCATATCAAACTGAATTATATCTTCATCAATCTCTGCCCAACTACTTATACTTGTAGATGCTAGGGAATATTGTTGAATTATAGGTGTATTTTCATCAAATAAAGGTATTGTTTCAGGATCAACTGACCAAGCAAAATGTGTTGATCCAGGCATGTATAGTACCTCAAAATCTGAAGTTATTGGATGAAAAGGGAGTTGTCCATTACTTTTCTTAACTTGTAAAAAAGTTGGATTTGGAGCAACAAAACTACCTACATCAGCTGCCTCGCCTTGACCTATTGCTACACCAAATCTTGAAAGAAAACCCTTAATAGAATCTGGAGAGGAATTAGGTTCAAGCATGATCACAAAAGATCCACCTCTGGCAGCATATTCTCTTAAAATTGGTTCTTCGATAGGTAGTAGATCAGTTATTGCACCAGGAATCACAAGAACAGCAGGTATTTCAGTAGGATCATCTATTGCTAATCTAGTACCCAATTCTTGAATAGTTTCGTTGAGAAGTATATAGTTTTCTCTTACTAAAGCTTTTCCTGCAAGCCCATAACCGTTTGGTTCGATATCATTTGTGATATCACGTTCGGAATGACCAGTTATAAAAACTATTTTCTTTTGAGAAATTCCATTTACTATTATTAATCCTGTTACTATATCTTGTTCAGTGAATACTTGAGAAGTTTGTTTAGGATTTAGACCTATTACAGTTTCTGTTCTTCTACTTTCTGTACCTTCTATAGCTAATGCAGGAAAAGAATTAATTTTGTATTCATTCGCAATAGTCGGATCTATTTCTGGATCTATAATTTGATATTCTAAAGGAAATTTAGTTGACCTTCGTTTTAATTCGATTAATAAATCTTCTGTATTTCTAAGAGCTGCATTGTCAAATGCTGTATCTTTAGTGAAGAATGCAGTGATTTTAATAGGTTCTTTAATATTTTCTAATATTTTGACTACTTGATCTTCTAAAACGAATTGCTTAGTAGCTGTAGTATCTGTTCTTAACCATTCAGAAGGATCTGTTTTATTAGTAGCCCAAAAAATTGATATATTTCCAACTATTAAAATAGCAATTACTATTAAGAAAATTATAGTGGTATTAAATCCATATTTTCCTCTCCTCCCAAATAAAGAATTTCTTAAATCTTTCAATCCCAAAGCAGCATAAATGATAAATATTAATGCACCAATACCCATTACGTAATATGCAGGGGTTTCTAGGCCTCTAAGGAAAATCCAAATCAATAATCCTAATATGAACGTTCCACAGGAAATTAATAACAGAGAAGCTTTAATTGAATTAGTGCTAGATTTTATTCTTTGAAGAAAAGGTAATTTTTGTCTTGCCTCATCTTGTGTTGGTCTATTTAAAACTTTATTTTCTTCTTGATTACTCATAAAATCTATTTATCTCCACCTTCTTGATTCTAAAATTAAAACTGTTAATATTAGAAAAATTATTGATACAGAAATATAATAAAAGATGTCATATACTGATATGATTCCTCTTGCGAAATCTGCAAAATGACCACTTTCTGCTACACCAAAACTTCCACTATCAAAAACTGAAAACGAAGCTCCTAGTTGTAGATTGTCTAAAATGGTTGCAATGTTACCGGAGAATCTATTCGATACAAAATCTATTACTGATAGTCCTGTTAATATTCCTGCCCCCACAATCAATCCAACAATTTGATTACCACTTAGTGATGATGCAAAAAGACCTATGGATAAAGTAGCAGAAGCATATAAGAGTAAACCCAAGTATCCACTTAATACTGGTCCTATATCAGGATCTCCATAAATAAATAATAATAATATGAAATAAAACGATAGTAATAGCATTATGAATACCATGAATAACGCTGCTAAATATTTACCTATTACTACCTCAAATTCTTTCACTGGAGAAGTAAGTAAAAGTTCTAAAGTGCCTAATTTTTGTTCTTCAGCTAATAATCTCATAGTTAAAGCAGGAGCCATTAAAATTAGAAAAAACACAGCTCCAGCAAGAAATCCTCTTATTGATGCTTCTGCAAATGCATTTGATACAGATGCAACAAAGAAAAAACCTGTAACCGCTACGAATGCAGCTGCAACCACATATGCCATAGGGGATGCAAAATAGGTTTTTATTTCTTTTATGGCTATGATTCTAGTATTTTTCAATTTATATTTTTCTCACTTTCTTCAGTGGTTAGTTGTAAAAATATTTCTTCTAATGTCATCGCTAGAGGAGTTAAATTTGAAAGCCCCCATCCTTTATCAATGACAGTTTTCGCAATATTTTCAGATATTCCCATATTTGGTTTAGCATCAATAATGAAAGGTATAACCCCTTCTCTTTCTGCTCTCTGTAACGATTGAGCTCTTTGATCTGTCCTTACGTCGATAATTCCATCCAAGTCTCGTATTAGAGACATAAATTCATTATTTTCAGCATTTCTAATACTTATTTCTATACGTTCGGCATGTTGTAATTTTTCTGACAATCTTTCAGGATTATCATCAGCTACAATTCTTCCGTCATTTATTACTAAAACCCTCGGACAAATTGCACTTACTTCAGGTAAAATATGCGAGCTTAATAACATTGTATGTTCTTTTCCTAACTCACTGATTAATTCTCTTGTTTCAACTACTTGTATTGGATCTATACCAATAGTTGGTTCATCCATAATTAATACATCGGGATCATGTAAAATAGCTTGTGCTATTCCAGTTCTTTGCCTATAACCTTTTGATAATCTTCCCACTAACGTATTTCTGTAATCTCCTAACTTAACTACATCTATTACTTCGGGTAGTCTTTTATTAATCCATTCTTTATTCATTCCTCTAATTTGCCCCATATAAGTCAAATAATCTTTAACTGTCATATCTAAATAAAGGGGGACACTTTCTGGAAGATATCCTATGTGTTTTCTAGCATCAAGTGATTTTGTAGTCACATCATATCCACCGACTGTGACTTTTCCTGATGTAGGGGGAGTATAGCCGGTTACTACTCGCATTGTAGTAGTTTTACCAGCACCATTCGGGCCTAAAAAGCCAACTATTTCTCCCTTTAAAACTTCAAATGTAACATCAATCACAGCAGGATATGGACCAAAATTCTTTGACATATGTTCAATAGATATCATTTGTCTTCTCCGGATTAACTTTAAGTTATAAAATTAAATAGATAAGTATCTATAATATTTAAATTAAATCTTTTAAAACTAGTTAATTTTATCCTAAATTAAGCCAATTCATTAGTTGATATGATTAACATTAAGGTAAATATTTAAATAATTTTCCACAAATTAAGATGAAAATTTGACTGATAAAATTTATATGGATTATGCTGCAACTACTTCAGTTAGAGAAGAAGTACTTAAAGCTATGCAACCATATTTCACATTAGATTACGCAAATCCTTCTAGTTTATATGAATTTGCATCAGAGTCTCGTAACGCTATAGAAATAGCCCGAGAAGAAATATCTAATATTATCAATAGTAGAAGATCGGAGATATTTTTTACCAGTGGTGGTACCGAATCTAATAATATGGCGATTAAGGGTATAGGATTGCGTGGTATTGGTACTGGACATATGGTTACCGCTAAGACCGAACATCATGCTGTATTGGAATGTTTTGAACAATTAAAAAATTTGGGATGGGATATAACTTTTCTTGACGTTAATTCAGATGGGACCGTAGAGACTTCGTCAGTAATTAAATCCTTAAGATCTGACACCAAATTAGTAAGTCTAATGTATGTAAATAATGAAACTGGTGCTATTAATGATATTAAGACTATCGCTAAAGGAATTGATAGTTTTTCAAAAAAAAATCATACTAATATTATTTTTCATACAGATGCTGTGCAAGCAGTAGGGAAATTGAAAATTGATGTTAAAGAATTAGGGGTTGATATGCTAAGTATTTCCGCTCATAAGATACATGGACCCAAAGGCGTAGGGATGTTGTTTATTAAAAAGGGTACTGAATTAGTCCCTCTTATTAGTGGGGGTGGTCAGGAAAACAATTTACGTTCTGGTACTGAAAACGTTCCAAGTATAGTGGGATTAGGTATAGCTATGAAATTTGCTGATGAAGAACGTGATTTTCTTTATAAAAAAATGTATGAATTTCAACAAAAATTTTTAATTGGTATTCAAAAAATATCAAAGAATTATAAGCTTAATGGTGATATAAAAAATAAGATTCCATCAATAATTAACTTTTCTTTTCCGAATGTTCAAGGAGAACCTTTAATTTTAGGTCTAGATTTTAAAGGTATTTTGGCTTCTAGCGGAAGTGCTTGTAGCTCAGCTTCAGTAGAGCCATCACACGTTTTAACCTCTATGGGCATATCTCGTGATGATGCTGTAGGAAGCTTAAGATTATCAATGGGAAGAGAAACTACAGATAAAGATATAGATTCTACTCTTATTGCATTAGAAAATGTACTAAATCAATTAAATTCTATGTCCACATAAAATATTTTATAAAGAATTATTTTTTGTATTATTTAACTTACGTTTAAATTATTATTTAATAAAAGTATTTATAGGAGAATTTTCTATTTGAGTAATAAAGTAGATCCCCAGGTTCAGTTTGCACTTAATTATGTTAAGGAAAATAAGTACGCTTATGGTCCTGCATACAGTTCAAAAAATCTTGTATGGAATGTCGATAAAATAGAGGAAAGCGATTCAGGTATAACTAGAATTTATATTAACTATAAAGTATCTGAAGAGAGTAAAAATTATGGTAGTGAGTATATTGATATAGATCAAGAAAACAATATTTTATCTAGACGGCAAATAAAGATATTAAAAGATCCTAAACCTGTTGTTTTGATGGTATTAACATTTGTTTCAATAGTTATTGCTGCGTTATCTATTCCAATTATGATATTTGATCCATTCAGTGGAGACAAATTATACGTTGGAGGTAGAACATTATGGCTTAGATCTGAAGAACCTAAAACATTAGATTATATTTTGTATGAAGCTTCTGACACTAAAGGTGATATGTATTTTTGGGAAATAATGCCAGATGATATGGATTCTAACAACTTTGCGTTAGTTGAAATCACTATTACAAATCAAAAATCAAATTCCGTCAACTTAAATATTGATTATGATTCTTCTGAACTACACACTGAAGATGGAAAATATAAACCCCTAAATATTATAGAAAGAGCTCAAGCTAAGACAAATGATGACTTCTCTAAAACTAATACCATTGAAAACTTTATTCCAATGTGGGGAAATGTTGTTTTAAATCGAGGAGAACAGATTACAGGCTATATCGTATTTGAAGTAAAAAAGAATAGTGATTATAAACAGTTTAGATGGAAAACTGCCGATACTATAATAGTAAATTATTGATAGATGGAGTCTGCTTATTCCCATAACAAACATTCTTCTACAGAAAAAATTTCTCCTGGAAGAAAGCAGTATCTTGAAATTAAATCATCATATCAAAATGAATTATTGTTATATAGAATGGGAGATTTTTATGAAACATTTGATGATGATGCGATCACTTTATCTTCAGTTTTGGGTATAGCTCTTAC
>CAZBHC010000003.1:0-36487 GCA_964491775.1 uncultured Dehalococcoidales bacterium
AGATTATTTAATCCGGGTATCATTCCTACTATATCTGACATTGACCCCATTTTTTTTAAAGTTTTAAACTGTTCTAATAAATCATTTAAGTCAAATTCATCTTTTTTTAATTTATTTTCTAAAATTTCTAAATTTTCTGCATCGTAACTAGATTCTGCTTTTTCAATTAAGGTTTGTATATCCCCCATTCCCAATATTCTTGAAGCCATGCGATCAGGATAAAATTGTTCAAATTGATGAGATTTTTCTCCTAGTCCGATAAATTTTATAGGTAAACCTGTTTTATTTTTCATAGATAAGGCTGCACCACCTCTAGCATCACCATCCATTTTAGTTAAAATTACTCCTGTTACACCTAAAAGATCATTGAAGACCGACCCTGAATTAACGGCATCTTGACCAGTCATCGAATCCAAAACTAATAAAATTTCTGAAGGATCTACAATTTCTTTTATTTTGACCAATTCGTCCATTAATATTTCATCTATAGAAATTCTTCCTGCAGTATCTAAAATAAGAAAATCATAATTTTCTTTGATTGCATAATCTTTTGAATCTTTTGCAATTTTTAATGGCGAGGTTTTATTTTTATCCTGAGAAAAAACAGGAATATTTAATTCTTTTCCTAGTTGATTTAGTTGTTCAATTGCACCTGGTCTTTGTAAATCACATGCACCTAGTAGAACTGAATTTCTTTGGTTTCTGAGGTACAGAGCTAATTTTGCTGCAGTAGTTGTTTTTCCTGTTCCTTGTAGACCTACTAATAAAATTGTAGAAGGTCGATTATCAGATTTATTTATGTCGGATGAATTAGTACCTAAGATTTCGATGAGTTCATCCTGGACATATTTAATTACTGACTGCCCTGGGGTTAGTGACGAAAATATATCTGAAGAATCTAGTTTATTCTTTAAATTATCAATAAATTGTTTTGTTACTTTATAATCTACATCTGCTTCAAGTAAAGACATTCGGACATCTCTGAGAGATAACTCTAAATCTTTTTGGGAAATTTTTCCTTTTCGTGTTAATTTATTCAGGGACAGATTTAATTTTTCAGAAAGTGTTTCAAACATTATTTTTCAAAGATTTCGGCATTAGTGATCTTTTGTATATCTTCAATTTTCCATTGAGGTGCAGCTTCTCTTAATACTAGTTTAGCATTTATATCTGAGTAGTATTTTACTTCTAATATGGCTACATCTGTAACAATAAGATTAACGCAATTTTTCGATGTTAAAGGATATGTACATTCTTCAACAATTTTAGGGTCGTTTTTTGTCGTGCTATGTTCCATTGCAATAATTACATTTGGAGTATTTTCTGCTAAATCCATAGCTCCTCCTATTGAACCTATTCCCCGTGAAGGGATCATCCAATTCGACAAATCACCATTTCCAGAGACTTGTAATCCACCTAATACTGTAATATCAATGTGTCCACCTCTTATCATATTAAATGATTCAATTGAATCAAAAAAAACTAATCCAGGAATAATGACAGGAAAATTTCCACTTGCATCCATTATATTGGGATCACCTTTTCCTTTTGGATAGAGTTCCTTAAATCCTAGTAAACCGGTTTCAGCTTGATAGTAAATATCTATATCGGTAGGTAAATAATTTGCACATAATGAAGGTATTCCTATACCTAGATTAACTATAGAATTATTCGGTAAAAATTTAGCTGCCCTTCTGGCAATGTCTTCTCGGGATAATCTTGGTGCTGGATCATTTTCAAATGAAAGGTCGCTCATGGATATGGGTCTCCTGATTTCCTTCTTACTATTCTATTAACATATACTCCTGGAGTACCAATTCTTTCGGGATCTATTTCTCCGGGTTCAACAATTTCATTAACTTCTGCAATAGTTATCTTTGAAGCCGTTGCCATAGCCGGGTTAAATGCTCTTGATGTTCCTATATATTCTAAATTACCGAATGTATCGGATTTATTTGCTCTTATTAGTGAAAAATCCGCTGAAAGAGCTTCTTCTAAGATATATTCACGATCATTAAAAATTCTATGTTCTTTATTTTTAGATACGATTGTTCCCACCCCTGTTGAAGTATAAAATGCTGGTATTCCTGCGCCGGCACTCCTTATTTTTTCTACTAAAGTACCTTGAGGTATAATTTCAACTTCACAATTACCTGTTTTCCAAGATTTTTCTATTTCACTAATGGGTTTTGTAGTTCCTGGCACAGGAAATGAACATATTATTTTATTTACCTGTCCAGCTTTAAAAAAAATTCCTTGATCTATTGGTGTAATATTTTCTGGCCAGCCGTAACCAGTTGTTGTGGATATACCTGCCACATTACTAATAATAGTTAAATTTTTAGGTCCAAGATCTCTTAATGCTAACATCAAACGTGTTGGTTGACCGCCAGAACCTCCAAAACCTCCAATCATTATTGAGGATCCGTTTTCAATATCTTTTATCGAGTCTAAAAAAGAATTATAAATTTTTTCATTTTTCATATTAATTTCGATTTAAAAATAAGTAATAATAAGAATATTATCAGTTTATATAATACGATCAATAAACAAAAAAAAAACAACAATATTATGAAAATAAAAAATATTAAAATACGACATTTATATGGAACTATCAATACAGAAGGTAATTTTTGGGAAGAAAGATTAGTAAGACCAATAGATATTTATTCTGAATTTAGAAGTAATCAAGATTGGCACGTTATTAATTTCTCAAATCAAGTAGAGAAAAATAAATTGTCTCATGATGCTTATTTTGTACAAATTGAAACGGAGAACGATTTTTACGGAATTGGAGGGCCTTTTGAAGAATCTATTGCATACATAATTAAAAACGAATTATCTCAATACATAATTAATCAAGATCCATTAGCTCTAGAATATCTTTGGGACTTGATGCATCGAGGATCTGTGCACGGCAGGCAGGGGAATACAATGATTGCAATTAGTGCAATTGACAATGCTTTATGGGATCTGAAAGGAAAATATTTTAATGTTCCTGTATATTCATTAATAGGTGGTCCAACTATAAATAAAGTGCCAGCTTATGCTTCTATGTTAGGTTTTAATGTAGATGATATGGGATTAGTAGCAGAAAGAGCAAAACTATATCATTCTTATGGTTATAAAGCTCAAAAATGGTTTTTTAGACATGGGCCAATGTCCGGACCAGAAGGGTTAAGAAAAAATGTCCAGTTAGTTAAGACTCTACGTGAAGAATTAGGTGAAGATGTCGATATAATGCTCGATTGTTGGCAATCAATGGATGTGAACTATGTTGTGAAATTAACTAAACAGATTGAAGAATATTCTCCTAGGTGGATAGAAGAAGTTGTAATGCCAGACAAAATTGAATCGTATAAAAAGATAAAAGAAGCGACAAATATTCCTATTTCAGGAGGAGAGCATCATTACACAAGATGGGGACTTAATGAATTTATGAAAATTGGTGCTCTAGATATAATTCAGCCTGATATATATTGGGCAGGAGGTCTTTCTGAAGTATTAAAAATTGCTAGTTTAGCTACAACATACGACATAATAACAATCCCGCACGGACATTCTTCAAATGTAGGAATACATTTTTCGGTTTCACAACCCCCTATATATACCCCATATCAAGAATATTTAATTAAATGGAACGTTATTCATCAGCATTTTTTAAAAACCCCTGTAAAGCCATTAAATGGATTTATCAATTTACCAAAAGAGATAGGATTAGGGATGGAATTAGATGAAGATAAAATTGAGAAAGAAAATGACTTTTAATTTTTATATCCGGTTTTTTAAGCTTCTTCTTTTATAAAATCAGCAATCCTTTCAGCTATTACCATAACGGTAACATTGATATTTGCTCGTACACATTCAGGCATTATTGATGCATCAACTACCCTCAAATTTTTTACGCCATATACTTTTCCAGTTTGATCTACGACTGCTGATTCATCATCATCCTTTCCCATTTTGTTTGTGCATGAGATATGATGTCCAGTTGAGATTTCTTTCATTAGCCAAGAATTCAAATTCCTATCAGATTGTAAATCAGACTCTAGAGGTGTTAATCTTTTTTGAATTAATGATGACATGTCAGGATGTTTTTCTAATTCTACTAACATCTTTACTCCATCACGAAACCTCCTTCTATCTTCTTCTTCATTTAGATAATTGAAATCGAGGAATGGTTGATCTCGAAAATCTTTTGAGTTTAATTTTACCTCTCCCTTACCTTTTGCTAGATTTATACAAAGGTTTGCCTGTATCCCTATAGGTTTACTTCTTAATCCGCCTCTTTCTGGTCTATCGCTTGCTACTGCCATCATGTATACGATCATATCATTATTCAATTTTGATCCTTTTGCAGTATACCGAAGTCCAAGTTGTATTCTTGGAGCAAGTGCATCTAAATCTATTTCTGGTTTTGTTTTCCATGTTACTAATATTTGTGGATGATCTGCCAGATTTTGCCCAACCCCTTGAGAATGGTGAATAATTTCTATTCCTTTATCATTAAGGTGATCTTTTGGACCTATTCCTGAAAGCATAAGAATTTGAGGCGATGCTACTGCTCCTGCACTTAGTATGATTTCCTGTCCTTCGACTGTAAACTGATCTTTTCCTGATGCTACCTCGACTCCTATTGCTTTAGGTATGTTTTTATTCAAATCAAATATAATTTTTTTAACTGATACCTCTGATCTTATAGTCAAATTTAATCTGTGTCGTGATAATGCTAGATAGCCTAATGCTGTTGACCATCTTATTCCATTTGGGTTGTTTAGTGGGAGTGGTCCTACTCCCGTTGTTCCTGGCGCATTAGCATCTTCACATTTAATGAAACCAGCATCTAAACATGACTGTTCAAAAGCTTTACTTGCAGGGAGCCATTTTTCTCTTGGGAAGCGGTGACATATTATAGGTCCACTTGTTCCATGGAAATCACCCGGATCGTTTAGATAAGTAGTATCAGTTTCTATTTTATTGAAGTAGGGAACCAATTTTTGGTAATCCCATAAATCATTACCCATATCAGACCAATTATTATAATCTTCTGGAATTCCCCTCAGGAATATTTGTCCGTTGATAGCACTTGAACCTCCGGTGACTTTTCCTCTAGGAACCAATATTTCTGCATCATCTGTTCCCCTAGCAGTATATTGCCAATTGTGATTACTAGTTGAGATCTCTGTTCCAGTGGCATATCCAAATTTTACTTCTTCGGGAAGGGTATCAAAGTTAGGGTAATCGGGTCCAGCTTCTAATAATAATACTGATCTACGAGGGTCTTCACTTAGTCGCGTTGCTAAAATACATCCGGCGGAACCCGCGCCTATTATGATAGTGTCATATTTCATTATTTAATAATTTTTTCTTCCTAATTTGAGATTGTGTAGCTTTTCTATATTATTTAAAAAGACCTTTTGGGTGAGACCATTTTTCAGAAACTCTAACAGAAGTGACAATGCCTTTACAGGTCAATGTTTTTGAATAAGAATATACATCTATATCGAATACAGTTTTTCGATTATTTTTTTCGACTATTTTTCCTTCTAATGTAATTGGACCTTCCATAGGTGTAGGTTTTTTATAATCTATTTTTAGTGAAGCAGTAGCATACCATATTTTTTCCCCTTCACCAATCTCTCTATTTTCTTGTTTGTAAGCATCTGCAATAGATGAACAAACGCCATGACAGTCAATTACAGTTGCTATTGTTCCGCCATTCATCACATCTATTGGCATTGCAGCGTGATGTTGTTCAGGTTGAAAAATACAAATACTTATTTCTTTGTCCCAAAATGATTTAATACGCAACCCTTTTTCGTTCCATGCTCCACATCCATAACAATTATTACCATATAATTTGTCTTGGAAATATTCTTTCATTTTTTTTCCTTAATTATTAAAAGAAGTTAAATAGGTACATTCATCTTTTTTCTTCGTCTATTCCTAAATCTACTTCTTTTTCTAATTTTAATATTAGGTTCCTTTTTTATATTTGTATTCAAAATTTCAGAAAGTTTTTTCTCCGTTTGTGTTTTTTTCTTTGGAGATATTAGCATTTTTGTTGTTCCCGATGCTTTTGGATTTGGTTTTATTGATTTTTGTTGTGCAAGATGCTTTCCTGTTTCACTTTTTTTAACAGAAGAAATATATTCAGGCGTACCTTGGGCTACTACATGCCCCCCTTTATCTCCAGCTCCAGGACCAAGATCAATTATCCAGTCAGAACATTTAATTAAATCTATATTATGCTCAATCAAAATTATTGTATTTCCTTTGTCAGCCAATTTTTGAATAACAGATAATAATTTATTTACATCATCAAAGGATAAACCTGTGGTAGGCTCATCTAAAACATACAGTGTGTTTCCAGTTGATCTTTTTGATAATTCTGAAGCTAATTTAATTCTCTGGGCTTCTCCTCCAGACAGAGTAGTGGCCGGTTGACCTAATTTAATATAACCTAAACCTACTTCATTTAATATTTTGAGTTTATTTTTTACTGGAGAAATGTTTTCAAAAATTTTTGAAGATTCAGAAGCAGTCATATTAAGAACATCAGATATTGATTTATTTTTAAATTTTATTTCTAATGCTTCTCTGTTATATCGGTCTCCTTTGCAATATTCACATGGAACTGTAACGTCTGGTAAAAATTGCATCTCTATTTCCATATAACCGGCCCCAGAGCAGGATTCACATCTTCCTCCTTTGACATTAAAAGAAAATCTACCGGGTTTATAACCTCTAGCTTTAGCTTCGGGCATAGCAGAGAATAATTCTCTAATATATGTGAAAAGGCCAGTATAAGTTGCAGGATTAGATCTTGGTGTTCGCCCGATAGGAGATTGATCAATATTAATTATTTTATCAATATTTTCTATTCCTTCGATTGAGATATGTTTTCCAGGTTGTTCTTTAGATTTATAGAAATGATTAGAAAGTTTTTTTGATAGAATTTCATTTATTAATGTACTTTTACCCGAGCCTGAAACACCTGTAATACTAATAAAACAACCTAGAGGGATATCTACAGATATATTTTGTAAATTATTTTCATTTGCTCCTAATATTCTAATTTTTTTCTTGTTACCTGATCTTCTATTTTTTGTAGTAGAAATTTTTTTTATACCGCTTAAGTAGTTGCCTGTTATAGATTCTTTATTTTTTTCAATAGATTTAATGTTTCCTTCTGCAATTATATTTCCTCCATATTCTCCAGCCCCAGGTCCTAGGTCAATAATGTGATCTGCGGATCTCATTATTGATTCGTCGTGCTCTACAATTAAGACTGTATTTCCAACATCCCTTAGATTTTTTAGAGTTTTTATTAATTTTTCGTTATCTGAAGGATGTAATCCTACGGAAGGTTCATCACAAACATAAAGAACTCCCATTAATCCAGATCCAATTTGTGTAGCTAGTCTTATCCTTTGACCTTCTCCACCAGATAATGTTGATGCAGTTCTGCTCAAGGATAAATAATTTAAACCCACTTGTGATAAAAAATATAATCTAGACTCAATTTCTTTCAAAATTTGTTCTGAAATAGACGATTCCTTTTTAGTTAATAAAAGATCAGAAGAAATAGAGAGAGTGAGAGAATTTCCATTTTTACAAACATTTAGCCAATTTATACAATTTTCTATAGATAAATTTGTAACTTCCATTATATTCATACCTAATATTTTCACAGATAAGGCTTCAGGTTTTAATCTTTGTCCATTACAACTAATACAAGGTTTTTGAAGCATATATTTTTCTACGTCTTGTCTTGCTTTATCTGATTCTGTATTAATATATCTCCTTTCCATACCAGGAATGACTCCTTCAAATTCAGACAACCAATTATAATTTTGACCTTTTTTACTAATATGTTCGATATTAATTTTTTCATTTCTTGTGCCATAAAGAATTAATGAAATATTTTCATGTTCCATATTTTTAATTGGCTCATTAAGAGAAAAATTATAATGTTTACTTAATGAATTTAATAAAGATTGAAAAACAGGAGAATTTTTTCCATTACGAGACCAGGGATTTATTGCACCATTATTGATAGTTAATTCTTGATTTGAAATGATTAAATCAGGATCAATTTCAAATTTGAAACCCAATCCTGTACATCTTTTACAGGCGCCATAAGGAGTGTTGAAAGAAAAATTTCTTGGTTCTAATGGTTCTATTGAAATATCACAGTTTAGACATGCATATTCTTCTGAATAAGGTATATCTTTATAATTTTTTTCACCATTTTTCAGTGAAGAAATCAAAACGTAACCTTTAGATATATTTAGAGCTGTTTCTATAGATTCTGACAATCTTTCTTTTTCAAGATTATTATTAATTATTAACCGATCGACTACTGTTTCAATAGTGTGCCATTTATATCTATCTAGTTTTATTTCTTCTGATAAATCATGAATATTTCCATTGATTCTTACCCTTACAAATCCATCTTTTCTAATTTGTTCTAAAACTTGTATATGTTCACCTCTCATATGTTTTACTATTGGTGCCAGAACAAGAAATTTGGTATTATCCTTAAACTTAAATATTGAATCTACAATTTGTTGGACCGATTGTTTTTCAACTCTTCTGTCACATTTATAGCAATGCATTCGTCCTGCTCTAGCAAACATTAATCGAAAATAATCATAAATTTCTGTTACTGTACCAACGGTTGATCTGGGATTTTTTGAAACACCTTTTTGGTCTATTGAAATTGAAGGGCTTAAACCTTCTATACTATCCACATCAGGTTTTTCCATACGACCCAAAAATTGTCTAGCGTATGCAGATAATGATTCAACATATCTGCGTTGACCCTCGGCGTAAATAGTATCAAAAGCTAAACTACTTTTTCCTGAACCCGAAACTCCAGTGATCACAATAAGTTTATTTCTTGGAATTTCTACATTGATATTTTTAAGATTATGTTCTCTTGCCCCTAAGACCAATAAATTTTTTTCCGAAGCATTCATAATCTATTTTTTTCTTTTTGTATTATTTCATCCATAAAATACTCAGACTTTGGAGAATTGCCTATAGTGTAACGAATATAATCCTTAAGTATTCTTTTAGTACTATCAAGTGTTTTGTTGTCAACTTTAACTTTATAGACTGTATCCCAATGATTATTACTTATAAATTTTAATAGTTTTATTGTATTTATCGGTGCAGGAATAAGCGGATTCCCGTCAGTAGGTTTAGAATTTATATCTACAATTCCTCCTTTGTCAGAAGAAAAAAGATGATTACCAGGATTGATTTTTTTACCGCTTTCTACACAGATATTTAATTCAGGAGCAAAACCAGATATTCTAAGCAATTGAATTTCATACCATCTAGTAATTAATTCATAATCTGTTGTTTTTTCAAGGAAACTTAAAGATTGTACTAGTAGATTAAATAAATTTATATTTTCACCCCATTCTACTGAAAACTTTTCTGCAATTTCACCCATATAAATTCCTCTGGACATCCTGGATAAATTATTCTTAAATCCGTTGAAACTATTTAATGTTTCAGCTTGATTAAAAGTACAAAGAGATTTATTTATTTTTACTGATAATTTAATAAATTTTAATAAATCTATATGTCCTCCTATTCTTGAATTTTGCTTTTTTGCACCTTTAGCTATACCTCTGACTAATCCATTTTTTGGAGTAATTAAATTTATTAATCTATCTGATTCACCAAAATTATTTATTCTGACAACTAGAGCCTCTGTATTGAAAATATTTTGACGGAAATTTTTCATTTGGCATAAATTATTTTAATGAAGATCTACTATTTAGAGCATGTACCAATGTTGAATCATCAACATATTCAATATCAGACCCCGAAGGTAATCCTCTAGCTAATCTAGAAATTTCTATACTTTTATCTAATTCCATAATCATATCTCTAATATAAGAAGCTGTAGCATCTCCTTGTAAAGTAGGATTTGTAGCAATGATAATTTCTTTTATTTCGTTATTTTTGATTCTTTCTGTAAGTTCCGATATTTTTAAATTATCAGGTCCAATAGCATTTACTGGAGAAATAACCCCATAAAGTACGTGATATAAACCTTTAAAAATTCTTGCACTTTCAATTGCCAGAACATTTAACGGTTCTTCTACGACACAAATTATATGATTATTTCTTTTATCATCACTACAAATAGAACATTGAGATTTTTCACTTATATTAAAACAAATTTCACAAGTTGTAAGATTATCTTTTACTCCTAAAGCAGCAGATGCTAATTCTTCTGATTCTTCTCGCTTCATCTTAATTAAATGATACGTTAATCTTTGTGCACTTTTTGGTCCAATTCCTGGAAGCCTCTGGAAGGCCTCAACTAATCTATCTATGGAAGGTAAAGATGAATTAATCTGAGACAATTTATTTAAAACATACCTGGTATATTTAATCCACCTGTAATGGATTTCATTTTTTCAGCAGCATTTTTTTGATACATTTCCATACCTTCATTTATCGCAGCAGTAATTAGATCTTCTAACATTTCTATATCATCAGGGTCTACTACATTTGGATCTATTGATATAGACTCAATTTTATTTCCACCTAATATTTTCACCTTAATTACACCGCCTCCAGCTGAAGATTCTATAATGGTTTGTGCAATTTCATCTTGCATAGATTTAAGTCTTGCTTGCATCTGTTGAGCTTGTTGTATCATTTTTTTATTCATTTAAATTATCCATTATTTTTTGGTATTTAATCTATTTTATATCTTACCTAAAAACTATGACAAAAATTTAAGATTCTTTATCTTCGGAAATATTTTTCTCGCTTAGAATTTTTGCACCTAATGATAATGCTTGTCTCACTATAGGAGTTTCTTTTTTTGAAGTGTTAGATGAATCATTCCCCATTTCTCTAGGAGATCTCAATTCAATTTCTAAAGGTTCAGAGTAAACTTTTTCGATAGCTTCTTTGAAGGAACTTTTAGATTTTGGATGTGACATTTCTTCCTTAAATAGGTCTAAGATAGATTTACTTTTAAATCTTAGGGATATTTTTCCATTAGAAATTTTTGGAATTTCTGCATTTCTAAGTAAGGAGCCGACTGTATATTTATGATTTCTTGTACGCCTCATTATCCATAATATTTCTTCCCAAGAAGGATCTTTGGGATTTTTATTTTGAGGTGATGTATTTGTGATAATTTCGTTATTAATTACTGGAGTCTGATTTTGACTAATCGCATCAGATATTTGAGAAATGCTTTGCTTGTTTATTTCTTTACCAGGTTTAGAGTTCTTTTCTAGAGATATATTTTGGGTGTTTGTCGATGTATCTATAATTTTTTTGTTATTTTGGATCTTATTTTGATTGATATTTGAAGGTTGTTTGTTTAATGCATTTATTACTGCTAATTCGAATTCTAGTGGAGAAGACAAATTATTTTGAATTTTTGTTTCTGATAGAGTTTGTAAAATATTAAGTAAATTATTGATGTTTATATTGGGTAAAATTTCATCTAATTCGTTATTTAAATTTAGATTATCTGATTCATCAAGTTTAACACCGGCTTTTTTTAGCAAACATAAGCGTAATATATCAATTGAAGAATTGAACAATGCCTGTAAATCTGACCCTTTTTGTGACTCCTTGTTAATTAGATTAAGGCTATCTTTTAAATTAAGTTGCAATAATAATAAACAAAATTTTATAGCTGTTGATTTATCAGACATACCAAAAAGACTTCGAGCTTGATCTTCAGAGATTTCTTCATTCTTTTGATTACCATATGATATTGATAATTGTTCTAACATATTTTCTGCATCTCTCAAGCTTCCCCATGATTGATTTGCTATAAGTTCAAGTACCGAAGGGTTACAATCAATATTTTCTTCCTCACAAATTTCAATTAATCTTCCAATTAAATCTTCATTTGATAATCTTTTAAAGTCATATCTTTGACATCGACTAACTATTGTTGCTGGAATTTTTTGTGCGTCAGTCGTGCATAAAATAAATACAACTTTTTCAGGGGGTTCTTCTAGTGTTTTTAAAAGGGCATTAAAGGCAGGAATAGTGAGCATATGGACTTCGTCAATAATATATACTTTGTAATTACCCATAGAAGGTCGAAATTGAGTACTATCTCGTAAACTTCTTATGTCATCAATACCCCTGTTAGATGCTCCATCTATTTCTATAAGATCTAAAAAGTTTCCTGAATCTATAGATAATGAAATCTCAGAATTTTTTAAAGGTTCACCTTCATTTGAAATTTCTGAATTGAGAGCTTTAGCTAAAATTCTGGCAGTTGAAGTTTTTCCTACCCCTCTTGGTCCAGTAAGTAAGTAAGCATGAGCAATTCTATTTGAAATTATAGCTTTCTGTAATGTTTTAGTTATATGATTCTGCCCGACTACTTCTTTAAAAATAGCAGGTCTCCATTTTCTATAAAAAACTTGAGATTCTTTCATTTACAGTTATTAATGTTTTCTAAAATATTATCAGTTTTTGAGAACATTAATAATTTTTCCTTTTTTGTTTTATGATCATATCCTAATAAATGAAGTGTTCCATGAATAGAAATTAAGGCTAATTCGTAGTCAATTTCTACATTTTGTTCAATACTTTGTCTTTTTAATTGAGTAAAACAAATAATTATTTCTCCTAGTAAGTTATCATCATCACTTTTATATTTAGGCCAATTATATTCATTATTAGTATAGTTTTGAAATGATAATACGTCAGTAATTTTGTCGATCCCTCTAAATTGTAAATTAATTCTTTGCATTTCTTTCTCAGTTACAAAAATTACATTTACTTTTTTATTAATTTGTTCTTGTTTGAGAGTTAATTTTATTGATTTTTCTATTACATTTTTTTGATCTATTGTAATATCCAAAAGATTATCATTTATGATTAAATCGTTAATCAATATTCTTATTTCCTCTTTCAAATGTTATAGATAGCGAATCTGTTATCTCTTTTATTATTCTTAATTTTGAAAATAAGGGAGCAAATTTTGGATCTCTATCAGTTAGGTTACTAGCTGAAAACATAGCTTTAGTAATTGAAATATTTATTGTGGGGGCTTCTAAATAACCTAATTCAATATATGTACGTGCGTCATATAGAGAGGGTATAATTTCTTCATTAATTTCAACAACAAAAGATTGTCCCTCAATTGGAAGGATATAATCTTGACATAAAGTTAAAGCTTCTTCTATTTGAATAAGAATTTTCGATTTATTATCATATATATAATTTTCAAATGTGTTCATTAAAACCATTCTGAGTCAAATACAAGTTTTATTGGCATCCACCACATTTCAGGAGATGCTTGAGGTGATTTTCTTTGAAATGTTGACATTAGTTCATTCCATTCTTCAGCTTTTTGGTTTTTTTCAGTATATTTTTGAAAATCATGTTCTGGATCGAAGTTATCTTCTGCTTGGCAATACATAAAGAGTTGATTTGATATCCTAAAAATTTCCATTCTTTTTATTCCAATAGTTTTTAATGATTTGATTACTTCAGGCC
This sequence comes from uncultured Dehalococcoidales bacterium, assembly GCA_964491775.1. Lineage (GTDB taxonomy): Bacteria > Chloroflexota > Dehalococcoidia > Lucifugimonadales > Lucifugimonadaceae. Next base: position 13,516 of record CAZBHC010000003.1, read on the forward strand.
AAACATTTTTATGATATTCCTCATATTTTTCTATTATTTTGGGATCATCTACTAAATTAATTGTTTGAGCGAAAGTTTTCATTTTTTATTTTCCTTGGTATTAATTTTTAGTATGTTAGTATAAATGTTTAAACTTTATTAAATAAATTCAATTATAGAGGTTCAATATGAAACGTGTAGCATTTCAAATGAAAGTTAAAAAAGAACAATTGAAAGAATATGTTAAATGGCATGAAAATGTTTGGCCTGAAATGATTGAAGCTTTAAAAAAGAGTGAATGGAAAAACTATTCTTTATTCATGCGTAAGGATGGAATGATTTTTGGGTATGTCGAAGTTCCAGATTCTTTTACATTAGCTTTAGATAGGATGTCTGGAGAAGAAATTAATGATAAATGGCAAGATTTAATGGCTCCATATTTTGAAATTCCAGACGGAACGCATCCGGATGAAAACATGATTGAATTAGAAGAAATTTTTCATATAAATTAAGAGGTAAGTAAAATGTCAGTACCATCATTTATTGATACACATCATCATTTGTGGGATTTAGAAAATAATCCATATCCATGGCTTCAAGAAGGTATAGATCATTTTGTTGGAGATTATTCTCATATTAGGAAATCATATCTTATTGAAGATTTGATATCAGATGCTAGTAGTTTAAATTTAATAAAATCTGTTCATGTGCAAGCAGAGTGGGACCATAATTTGGATCCTGTTGATGAAACCGCCTGGTTGCAAAAAGTTGCAGATAGTAGTGTCTCTAATAATATGCCTAATGCAATTATTAGTTACGCAAATTTTTTAAGTGAAAATGTTGAGGCAACTATTGAAAGACATTCACTATTTTCAAATTGGAGAGGTATCCGATATATGCTTAATTGGGATGAAGACTCTAAATTTAGATTTGCTGAGCAAAATAATTTAATGTCTAATTCTCAATGGTTAAATGGATATAAATTACTCTCAAAATATGGGGGAAGTTTTGATCTTCAAGTATGGCCTTGGCAACTTGAAGAAGCCGCAAATTTAGCTAGAAATTTTCCTGATATTCCAATAATACTTAATCACACTGGAATGCCTATAAAAAGGAAATCAGAAGATATACAGCTTTGGAAAAAAGGACTGAAATCTTTAACTAAAGAGCCTAATACTTCAGTTAAGATTTCTGCTTTAGGAATGTTAGATCAAAATTGGACAACAGACTCTATCAAACCTTTTGTTTTAGATACAATTAATATTTGTGGTATTGAAAAATGTATGTTCGCTTCAAATTTTCCTGTTGATTCTATGTTTAGTGATTATAAAACATTATGGGAAGCTTATAACGAAATTACTTCAGAATTTTCCCAAAGCGAAAGATCAGCATTATTTAGTAAAAATGCAGAGTTGTATTATAGAATTTAAAAATGTATAGCTTCGCCTGTCACTGCAGCACCAGCTTCCTTAATTACTTCTGAAAGTGTTGGATGGGCATGAGTCATCTTATGTAATTCAAAGTTTGTACCTTCTAAAAATTTAACCATTCCTATTTCGGCAATCAGTTCAGTTGCCTCAGGTCCGATTATATGGGCTCCAATTATTTCTCCGTTATCATCATCTATAATTATTTTTGCAAATCCCAAAGGCTCCCCAATGGCTACAGATTTTCCGGCTACCTGAAAAGGAACCTTACCTATTTTATAGTTTATATTTTTTTCTTTTGCTTCTTTTTCTGTAATTCCAATTGAGGCTATTTGAGGCTGACAATATGTGCATCTTGGCATGTTAGAGTAATCCTCTATAGGATTTGTTTCATGATTTGCAATTGTTTCTGCAGCAACTATACCTTGATCAAAAGCTACATGAGCAAGAGGTAATTTACCAGTTACATCTCCAACTGCATAAACTCCCGGGATGTTTGTTTTCATATTTTTATCAATAGTAATAAAATTAGAATTATCCAAGATTACACCAACTTTTTTCAATCCTAAATTGTCACTATTTGGTCTAACTCCCACTCCCAAAAGAATTTTATCGCATGAGTATTCTTTTTCTTCAGATTCATTTTTATATTTTAAATTAATTTTACCGTTGTTTTTTTCTAATTTTGTAATAGTAGTATTAGTAGAAAAATTAATACCTTGTGTATTAAATTGTTTTTCTAGTTCAGTTGAGATATCTTCATCTTCTTTTGGAACTAAATGATTCATTAGTTCAAATAACATTACTTCACTACCATAAGAATTAAAATAATATGCAAATTCACATCCAATTGCAGATGCACCTATAATTGCTATTTTCTCAGGTTTTTCTTTTAGTTCTAATGCATGTCTTGCAGATAGAACTGAAACACCATCAATTTCAAATCCAGGTAAGCTTTGTGGTGAGGCCCCAGTAGCAATAACTATATTTTTAGCAGTGATTGTTTCTTTGTTATCTACGATTACTTCAGTGGATGAACGTAATTTACCTTCACCTGCAATAAGATCAATTTTGTTTTTTTTGAATAAATAAGAAATACCTTGAGTTAATGTTTTTGAAACTTTCCTAGATCTTTCTACAGCCTTAGATATATCGGCATTCCATGAGCTTATTTCTATACCCCATTCATTAGAATTTTTAATATTATTAACAATTTCAGCATTCTTTAGTAACGATTTGGAAGGGATGCAACCCCAATTCAAACACACACCTCCAATACCTCCGTTTCCACTTCCGTCATCTTTTTCAATACAAGCTACAGATAGACCTAACTGAGCAGCTCTAATTGCAGCATGATATCCTCCTGGACCTGCACCAATTACTACTAGATCATAAATTTTATTCATATTTAACCTCATTACAATTTGATGTTTTAAAATTTACAATAAAAAGTATACTTTTTGCTTTTAATTCTTAGTACCTGAAACATCAAAAAAGTGATACATTTTCTTCAAAATTATAGAAATTAACATTGTAAATATAACTGTACTTATAAAAATAAAAATTCCGATAAGAAAGAATGGGAACCAATGTGCAGGACAAGATAACAGTCCAGAACACAGCCATATTGAAGATGCTATATAACCTACAGAAAAAATCAAACCAAATATTGATCCAATTAAAGCACCTCTTAGCGGAGTATTAAATTTATTTAAACTCTTGAGCATTTGATGATTTTCTTAAATAATTAATTTGTATTATAAATTAAAGTTATGTAAGGACATAGTATTCATATAGTAAGATAAAATTGCTAAAACATCTTGTATTTATAGAGGGAAATTTTATGACATCAAATGAAATATTAAGACAAAAAGCTTTAGATCATTTATTTATCCAAATGTTCAATACTGTCCAAATGGCTGAAGAGGGTGGACCTATATTAATTGAGTCTGGAGATGGAATATATATAAAAGATTTAGAAGGTAATAAATACATAGATGGAATAAGTGGTATGTATTTTAGAAATGTTGGTCATGGCAGAGAACAAATTGCTAAGGCTATCTATGATCAAATTTCAAAAGTTTCAATGGATGTGTATGCAGGTGTTACTCCAGTGACGGTAAGATTAGCTGAAAAATTATCCAAAATCACTCCTGGAGATTTAAGTAAAACTTTTTTTTCACAAGGTGGAAGTTTAGCTAATGAGTCTAGTCTAAAATTAGCTCAAGCTTTTCATATGAGAATGGGAGATAAAGGCAGATATAAAGTTATATCAAGAAAAGGAAGCTATCATGGTGCAACATACCATACGGTTTGGCTGGGAGGGCATCCTGGATTTCCTAGGGAAGATTATCAACCGAAACCGTCTCATGTAGTGACAGTTCCTCAACCTAATATTTATAGATGTGAATTCAATTCATCTTCTGAAGAAGAATGTGGAGAATTAAATGCTAAAGCTATTGAAGATGCAATATTATTTGAAGGCCCAGAATCAATTAGCGCCGTTATTGGGGAACCGGTATCTCAACCATTAGGAGGTGTTGTCCCACCTCCTAATTATTGGCCAAGAGTTAAAGAAATATGTGAAAAGTATGGAGTATTATTAATTTTTGATGAAGTAATTACAGGTTTTGGTCGGCTCGGAAAATGGTTTGGTTCTGAATTAGTTGATACAGTACCAGATATTATGAGTTTTGCAAAAGGTATTACTTCTGGATACTTTCCTGTTGGGGGAACAATTGCCTCAAAAAGAGTGGCAGAGGTTTTTTCTGGAGAAGGAGATAAAACTTGGATTCATGCATTCACATTCTCATCTCATCCTGGTGGTGCAGCTGCAGCACTAAAAAATTTAGAAATTATGGAGAATGAAAATCTTGTAGAAAATTCTCGAATTAGAGGAGAGCAACTAAAGGAAAATTTATTAAAAATTAAAAGAGACCATCCAATTATTGGTGATGCTAGAGGCGTGGGTTTAATTCAAGGATTAGAAATTGTTTCTAATAAAAAAACTAAAGAACATTTTTCTTCAAATATAGGTGTAAATAGTATGATTACTGAAGAATTAAAAAATAGAGGAATGTGGATAAGAGTACCTGCTTTTATTTTACCTATATCTCCTCCGTTAATAGTTAGTGCAGATGAAATAGAAAAAATAACTTCAATAATTGATGAATCTTTATCTACAGTTGAAAAAAAATTAGGTGTTTCTTGAGAAAAGAGAAAAAAATCAAAAACCATTTAAAAGTAAATGGTTTAATGTATGGATTATCGCTTGGCCATGGAGTAAAACATTTTGGTCAAGGGGCATTACTGTTAATTTCACCACATCTAAAAAATTCTCTTGGCTTAACAGAAATAGCTTTAGGTGGAATATTTACAGCTCAATCTATTACATCTGGGATAGCAAATATACCTTCAGGATTTTTATCTGATTTTTATAGAAAAAAAATAGCTTGGATTTTATTTACTTCAATGGTAATTGTTGGTGCAGGATATTTAATATTAGGTCTTTCATCATGGTATTGGATGACAATTAGTGCAGCAGCTATGTTAGGTTTTGGTACAAGTTTATGGCATGCTCCTGCTTTTGGAACTCTTGCTGCAAGATATCCTGATAGAAAAGGATATGCATTGGCAATGCATTTATCTGGAGCTCAAATTGGCAATACGTTAAGTCCTATCATTATCGGGTTTTTATTAGGGGGTACCTTTTTAGGTTGGTATTTTGGAGGATGGGATTGGAAATTTATTTCAATTTCTCTTTCTATACCTATGATTATGACTGGTTTATTAGTTTTATTTTTTTTTAAAACTGCTGGTGCTGAGGTAAAAAAGAACCCTTCTTATAATGAATATATTTTTGGATTTAAACAGATAATAAAAAATCCTCAAATTTTAGGAATGATCTTTTTAGGAGCATGTAGGGGAGCGATACATACAGCATTTCAATTATTTCTGGTATTGCATATGAAAGAAGTATTAGATTATTCAAATTTTATTGTTGGATTTCATGTGGCTTTGATAACTCTTGCTGGAATAATTTCAACTCCAATAATGGGGATATTATCCGATAGAATAGGAAGAAAGCCGGTCATATCTTTTTCTATGGGTATGATGTCGGTATTAATTATTATGTTTTATTTTTTTGATTCAGGCATAATGATGACGATATTAGTTGCTTTATTAGGAATATTTTTCTTTTCAGTTATGCCGACTATTACTGCTGCGGCAATGGATCAAGTTCCGAAAGGTATAGAAGGTACTGGTACAGCATTAATGTTTTCTGGTCTTGCAATAATAGGGTCATTGTCTCCTATTGTTGCTGGTGCTATATATGAAATGAATTTATTTGAGGGGGTAGTAATATATTGTGCTATTATCGCAGTGTTAGCTACTCTTTTATCTATTTTTTTACCAATGAGAAAAAAGATATGAGTATATATAATTCTAATTTTTATTACGCCTCCTTCTGACGGGGGTCATAAGAAGAAGGCGTAAAGGTTCTCAATTAACTTTTTTAATAGAAACACCCAGAACCCATGGGTTTTCATCAGGATTGCAAGGAATGTGTGTCCGCACTATACTTGCTGTTTTTAAATTTTTATAAGTCACTTAATTTTTTATCTACTTATAGTTTTTTCAGTTTTATTGTTTAGATAATGCAAAGTTGACTTTAATCTTGAGTCTAAAATTCTTAAACTAGAAATCAATTTAAGTCTTCGGTATTCTGGAATATCTTGAAGTTGAATTGCATCTAATTCACCAGCTATCTTTAGAATTGAAGTTTCTATTAAATTAGTATTAGGGACAATATTTTGATTTGGTGGAGGAATTGTAAAAACAGATTCATTTTTATCAACGACTTTTCTTTTTCCTGAGATTACCTCTTCGATTATATCTTGAATAGTCATATGTCTTTCTGATTTTGCTATTCCTACAACTCTTTCGACATGTACGCTTGATAAAGTGCCATCGATAAATGGTTGGGCTATTTCTCTTTGACGTGAATGACTTTCTATATCAGCAATTGAACGAGCTTCTTTAAATGTGAGAATACCCGCGTCAAGTTTTTCAGCTAAATTTGGATCTAAAGTTTTTATTAAGCTTTCATAGTGATGTATAGTTCCTGGTGTTATACCTGTTCTTCTAGCTAATTCCTGTTGAGTAATTTTATTCGCTTCTCGATATCTAGAAAATGATTTACCTAGCTCCATTGGAGGGATAAGCGCAGAAAAATATTGTTCAGCTAAGGATATCTCCCATCTTTCTTGATCTGTAATAGAATCTTTGACTTTACATTCTATTTCTTTAATTCCCTTCAACTTAGCTTCATTGATGATATTTTCTCCTGATAGAAGTTTATAACCTCTAGAAGTTTTTAAGACGATGGGGTCTCTTTTAGACCTTACGGGTCTAGAATAATTCATCTTTTGAGTTTTTATACTTGGTGGCCTCCCCACATGGGATACGATTTCACTAATAGATATTTTCACAATTACCTCCTATATAAATGCTATATAAATGTTAAATTCCAAATTCTACATTTATTATCGCTATTCTAAAAAGTAAATTCCAAAACTGTCCTTTATTAAGGGAAACATATTCCAAAAAATTATTATTTTTGGAATATAGGTTGTATCATGTACTTATATAAAGATGAATATTTATAAAAAGTAAGTATAAATGGTTCCATAACACATGTATGATAAAACCCCCCCATATGTTCCATATAGAACATTCCGAACTTTTTTGGAATTTTTAAAAGAAGGAATTCCAGATAGGATAGATAGAAGTGTTTGGGTAAGTAGATTTTCAGGAAGTTCTGGAATGCAACTTATGACATCCTTAAAAGCTCTTAATTTAATCGATGATCAAGGTACACCATCAGAAGATTTAGAAAAATTAGTTTATGCGCAAGGAAAAGAAAGAAGAGATTTACTAAAAGAAATTCTTCAAAATTTTTATCTTCCAATTTTTCAATTAGATTTATCTAAAGCCACAAAGAATCAGTTTAGAGAGGCTTTTAGGATATTTGGTGCAAAAGAAGGTGTTTTGACAAAGTGTGAAGCTTTTTTTATTAAGGCAGCAAAGGATGCAGGTATAGAATTATCTCAGTATATTGTCGCCAGAACACATGGAAATTCAAGATCTAGTAATATAAAAAACAAATCTTCCATTTCAAAAACGATTGAAAACCCTATAGTTAAAAATGACACATCAGAAATACACTTAATAATAGTTGAACGAATTTTGGATAAATATCCAGAATTTGATCCTAATTGGAATCCTGAGGTACAAAGTAAATGGATGGATGGAATGATAAAACTTTATGATAATCTATCATCTTGAAAAACGTTGTTTGTAGAATAAAAAAAAGGTTGTAAATAATTACAACCTTTTTTTATTGTTCTACTTTTTTTAGAAGTCCATTCCGCCGCCTGGAGGCATTCCACCACCTGGCATAGGAGGAGCTAGAGGCTCTGGTTGTTCTGTAATCAAAGCTTCGGTAGTTAGTATCATACCAGATACTGAAACTGCATTTTCAATAGCAGCACGAGTAACTTTTGCAGGATCTACTATACCCATTTCAGTCATATCTCCATAAGCTTCTTGATATGCATCAAAACCGAAATTTTTAGCTTTACTTGAAGAAACTTTTTCTAGGATGACCGCACCTTCAAATCCAGAGTTTGCAGCAATAACTTTGATAGGCTCAAGTAATGCTTTTCTAAGGATTTCAACTCCAGTTTGTTCGTCAGAGACATCTAACGTAAGCTTTTTCAGTTCGTCGGATGTTTTTATTAGAACTGTGCCACCGCCAGGTACTATACCTTCTTCAACAGCAGCTCTTGTAGCTTCTAAAGCGTCTTCCATTCTCTGTTTCTTTTCTTTCATCTCAATTTCAGTAGCAGCTCCAACACGTAAGATTGCTACACCACCAGATAGCTTTGCTTGTCTTTCTTGAAGTTTTTCTCTGTCGTAATCAGATGTAGTTTCTTCAATTTGTACTGATATTTCACTCAATCTTCCTTGGATTGCATCAGCAGAACCAGACCCGCCAACAAAAGTGGTGTCATCTTTTTTTACAAATACTTGACCACATGTACCTAAATCATCAAGAGTTATTGAGTCTAATTTTCTTCCAACTTCTTCTGATATAACGGTACCTCCAGTAAGAATAGCTATATCTTCAAGCATAGCCTTTCTTCTGTCACCAAAACCTGGAGCTTTCACAGCGCAACAATTTAGTGTTCCTCGTAAACGATTCACAACTAAAGTTGCTAGTGCTTCACCTTCAATATCTTCTGCAATCACAAGAATGTTCTTTTTAGTTTGTAAAACCTTTTCCAAAATTGGTAAAAGATCTGAAACCGCAGAAATTTTTTGACCTGTAATTAAAATGTATGGATTATCTAAAATTGCTTCCTGCCTTTCAGCATTAGTCACAAAGTAAGGAGAAAGAAATCCTCTATCTATATTCATTCCTTCTACAAAATCAGTTTCATAACTTAGAGATTTAGATTCATCAACAGTTATTACTCCATCTTTTCCAACTTTATCCATAACATCTGCTATAAGTGTACCCATTTCTTCATCATGAGATGAAAGTACAGCTACATTAGATATCTGAGCTTTATCTTGAACGGGAGTGGATTGCCCAGATATGGACTTTCTTACAGTGTCCATTGCTTTCTCCATTCCTCTTTTAAGTGCCATAGGATCTGCTCCTGCAGCAACATTCTTGAATCCTTCTGCGATTATTGCTTGTGCAAGCACAGTAGATGTTGTAGTACCATCCCCTGCATCATCATTTGTTTTCTTTGATGCTTCTTTTAGTAATTGTGCACCCATATTAGCGAAAGAATCTTCAAGATCAATTTCTTTTGCAATAGTTACACCATCAGAATTAACCTGAGGAGGTCCAAATTTTTTATCTACAATCACGTTACGGCCTTTAGGACCCAATGTAGCCTTGACTGTATTGGCTAATGCGTCTACACCTTCTTTTAAGTGAGATCTTGCATCTTCTCCAAATTTCATATCTTTTGCTGGCATTTTATTTCTCCAATTATTCTAAATATTCCAGAGTTCTTTAGTTATCCAACTATAGCGAGGATATCGCTTTCTCGAACGATGAGATATTCAGTACCATTTTCGTTATACTCTGTTCCAGCATATTTTGAATAGATAACTGAATCTCCATTTTTAACGGGCATATCTACGACATTTCCGTCATCGGTGGTCCTTCCCGGACCGACTGCTACTACTTTACCTTGTTGAGGTTTTTCTTTAGCAGTATCAGGTATTATTATTCCACCAGGACTTGTTGATGATTGATCCTCAGTAGGTTCTATCACCACTCTATCACTAAGAGGTTTTAATTTAAGCGCCACTCTACGAGACTCCTTTGTTCTAATATATTTATTGATATTATAATTTTTACGGAATTTCTAAATCGCGGACACGATCAGAAATATGAATCCCCGTCAGTATCAAATTCGGATACTTCATGCACCCTAATAAATTGACACCGTATACAATTTTAATTTGATAATTCACTATGTCAATAAGGATGACGGAAGATAATTAAAAAATAATTTAATTTTCCCATGTAAAAAGATCTCTTATAGAGTCAAATAAGAAATTTATTTCTTTGTGATCATATTTATCTAAAGAAGTTTTTCCTGGAGACCTAACTAATGTATTACTTATAATTCCTCTCGTATATAGAATTTCTTTAAATACAGGTATACCGTATAAATTTTCAATATTTATTAATGGCAATAATCTATCATAAATTTCTCTTGCTTTATCTTCTTTGCCATTTTCTAGAAGATTCCATATATTTGAGTGAATATCTCCATAGTGAGAACCGGGCATACATCCAGAAATTCCTCTTTTGAAGTCATCTATTAGAAATCGGCCGCTATACCCACTCATAACACCATAACAATTATTATTTTTATCTAATTCCAATAAAGAAGAAGATACCTGCCCTGGAAATTTAGATTCTTCTTTGACGTAATTTACATTATCTAAATTTACACATATTTTATAAAGTTGTTCTGAATTCATTACAGCGCCTATTGAATGATTTTGAATAAATATTGGTACCGTAAGATTATTTGATAATAGTTCAAAAAAAGAAAAAATTTCATTGAAATTTGTTGGTGAGCTGAATGGTGCCATAGCAATTACACTGTCTACACCAATACTTTCTGCAAATAAACCAAGTTCTAAAGAATGTATATTTGACATTCCTGTTATGCCTGCCACTACAGGAATTTTACCATTTACGATTTTGGTTGTTTCGCTAATAATTTTTTTTCTTTCTTCATCTGTAAGGGTCTGGTATTCACTTGCCATTACAGGCATAACTATTCCATTACAACCATTTTCAACTGTGAAATTTATTACTTTTTCTAAAGATTTATAGTCTATAGATTCATCGTTATTGAATGGAGTAACTGGTATTCCAAAAATTCCACGAAATTTTTTGTTATTCATTTTAGTTTGTAAATACTGTTCCTTTTAATTCTTTAGCATCTTCTGAAGCCATAAAAGCTATAATTTTTGCTACGTCATCAGGAGAAATTAATTCATTGATTTGATTTTTCAAAGGGATAGAATTATTAATTTTTTTATCCATTACCTTTACATTTTTAACTTTTAAAGGAGTTTTGACAGAACCAGGGGCTATATCATTAACTCTAATACCAAATTTTTTTAAGTCATCTTGAAGTGTTATAGTGAAACCATGAACACCTCCCTTAGATGCTCCATATGCTAAAGAAGAGCTTCTACCTTCAACGCCGGCAGGCGACGAAGCTAAAATAATAGTTCCTTTAGCTTCTTTTTTCATAATAGGAGAGACATATTTACAAATTAAGTAAGTGCCACGTAAGTTAACATCTAAAACTGAGTCCCATATATTTTCCGGAAAATCATCTATTTCAACACCTGCGCCTTCTAAAATACCTGCCATATGAATTAGTATGTCGATTCCTCCAAGCCAATTATTTGCTGCTTCTACCCCTCCGGACACCGCAATTTCATCACTCACATCGACATGCCAATATCTTGCATTTCCACCTATTTCGTTAATTTGATTTACAGTTGATGCTCCACTTTGGGAATTTATATCGAAAACAGCAGTATTAGCTCCACAATCAGACACTCTCAAAGCTACAGACTTTCCTATGCCTGTCGCTCCTCCCGTTACAATAATATTTTTACCTTTTAGATCCACCACCATATTAAATCATTATCCTTTCATAATTATGGTCTTAGTCCCATTTCAAACCAATTCTGTTAGCTACTCTGTTTATTCCATCAAGTGCTAATGGTATTTTATCATCTGGGAGATGTTCAATTAGAATATGTGCTTTTGGATTTGTTTTTAATAAACCCATTAGAAGCGATTCATTATCAAGTAAACTATTTGGTGCGTCAATAATTGATTCTTCAAAATGAGGTAACAAATTTTCTATAATAGTGAAATCTTTTGCATGACATCCAAAAATTTTATCTGGAAGAATCCTATAAAATTCTTCGATTAGATCTGTGTTATTGTATGCCATGTTTATACTACCAATAAAATTAACAGGATCCATATTTAATCCTAAATTTTTTGAACCTACTCCATCAATTAGATCTTTGACTTTTTCAGGAGAAGAAAGAGGGCATGATACACCTCCTTCAACTGCTACTAATACACCTTCATTTTCAGCTATATTCATTATTTTTTTTGTACTGTCAACTAATCGATCAAATGTTTCTTTAGAATAATTATCAGGGTGAGGGTGCCAAGGATTTGTATTTATACTACCTGGTCTCAAATATGTATTCTGACCATTAATTTTAGAAGTGAAAGATATCATTTCTGCTACAAATTTTATGGTGTTTTTTCTTATTATTTCTTCTTTACTAATCAAACCACCTCCATAGTCACCTACTGTTTGGGGCATGATTAATCCAAATTCATTATAAAGTGACTTGATTCTATTTATGCTTTTATCATTAATACTTTTAGTATTAGAAACTCTTATTTGTAATGTTTTAAAACCTAAACTTTTAACTTTCTTTACTACTGAAACATTAATGTTATTCCAATCACCTTTTACTAATCCTGCTACTCCTAAAATCAAATTAAACTCCGATTAAATTTTTATGTATTTCCAAATTTTTTTGCTATTATTCTTCTTTGTAGTTTACCTGTAGCTGTTCTAGGAAGAGATTCTGAAATATGTATAATATCTGGAACTTTAAAGTCTGCGAGACTTTCTAGACAGTGTTTCTTTATTGAATCTTCGTTTGTATTTCCATTAATTACTACTGCAGCTTGTACAGATTCTCCATATTTCTCATCTGGTACTCCAAATGATACTGCTTCCAAAACATCAGGATGTTTTAGTAATATTGCATCAACTTCTAAAGGAGAAATTTTTTCTCCACCTCTATTTATTAATTCTTTAATTCTTCCAGTCAAAGATAGATAATTATCTTTATCTATTATTCCTTGATCTCCTGTTTTGAACCAACCATTTACAAAAGATTCGGTGTTTGCTGACTTATTGTTGTATCCTAAGGTTACATTTTCTCCTTTAATAACAACTTCTCCAACTTGATTATGTTTTAATATCTCATTTTTCCCTTCTGTGTTCATTATTCCTATTTCAACACCTGTTGCTAATCCAACTGTACCGGACTTTCTAATTTTTGGTGGAAGAGGATTTGATGACATTTGATGTGCAGCTTCAGTCATACCATATGCTTCTAAAACTGGAGCTCCAAATCTATTTTCTAAAGAATCAAAAACCACTGGCGCAAGAGCAGCTGAACATGATCTTATAAATCTAAATAAAGTGTGCGGAGCATTATCCTTATCAGCTCTCGATAAAAGAATTTGATGAATTGTAGGAACTGCAGAATACCAAGTAGCATTATTATTCAATGCTTCTGACCAAAAAGTGCTTGCTGAGAATTTTTTTTGGATTATTATTGTTCCTCCAGTATATAAAGTAGAAAGAGCAGCTCCTATAAGTCCGTGTACATGAAATAAAGGCATTACTATAAGAGATTTATCATTAGATGTTAAAGAATAATGCTTAGAAATATTTTCTAAAGATTGAATTAAATTTCGATGAGTTAAAGGTACTCCTTTAGGTCTACTTGTTGTACCTGAGGTATGTAAAAATAAAGCTATATTTTTTTCTGATGGTGTTTCATAATCCCTGATTTTTGTTAGGGTTACATTATCCATAGATAATGAGAACTTATTCTCTTCAAAAGAAGCAAAAATAATTAATATATTCAATTCATTTGCAGCATTAATGGCCTCTGTTTTATCTTCGGAAGTGATCAGTATTTTTGATTTTGAATCTTCCATAAAAAATTTAAATTCCTCTTTTGTGTAAGCAGGATTTAATGGTGCAGCAATACCTGTTGCATTTGTAATGGATAAAAAGGAAATAATAAATTCTATATTGTTGTCTAATGCTATAGAAACAGTATCACCTGAATCCATTTTCAAAAAGCTTAGAAGTTCTGATCCTTTTTCAATAGAATCATTTAGATTTTTATAATTAATTTGAGAAAAATTTGAAATGATTGCAATGTTTTTTTCATAAAGTGGATCAATTAAATTATTTAATGTTTTATTTGTCATAATTAATTTCTTTTTATGCTCATTATGGCTAGTATAAGTAAAATAAAAGCGAATAGTAATAGAACACCTATTTCTATAATAACTTCTTCAATTTTATATCCTGACATAATATTTCGTAATGCTCTATTGGCGTAAGTTAAAGGCGCTATGGCACTTAAAGGTTTAAAGTACCAAGGTAATTGTTCAACTGGAATGAAAATTCCAGATAAAAAAATTTGTGGAGAAATTAAGACAGGAATGAATTGAATAATTTGAAATTCATTTTTAGCAAATGTTGAAATAAATATACCTAAAGAAACTGAAGTAATAGTAAGAATGATTAATATTATGTATGCATCAATAATTCTTCCTGAATAATCTATACTAACTACATAAACAGTAAAAAAAAGAATGATAGTTGATTGAATTAATGCAAATAATAAAAATCCAAATAAATAACCAAAAACTAGTTCAATTTTGGTAGTATCTGTTACTAATAATCTATCTAAAGTACCCTCTAAACGTTCTCTTAGGAATGAAACTCCAGTCAGCATAAAAACGAATACTAATGACATAGTTGCAATTATAGCTGGAGCAGTTCGATTTAGAGTTGCAGGTTGATCTTGAAAGCTGAATCCTATTAGTGCCATTACTATCATCGGCGCCATAAATATTAGAGCAACAGATCTATGGTCTCTTAATAATTGTTTAACAATTATTGATGTTATTCCAATTATTCGATCAAAAACACTCATTTTTTTATTTAGATAATTTCAAGAAAGCTTGTTCCAAAGAGTAGATGTTTTTATTTTTGTCTAAAAATTTGTCTGGAGACTTGTTTACAATTATTTTTCCCGATTTCATATATGCTAATTTGTTGCAATGTATAGCATCATCCATCGTATGAGTTGTGATTATAATAGTTGTTCCTTTTGAAGATAAATTTATAAAATTATTCCAAAAGTCGTGTCTTAATTCTGGATCTAAACCAACAGTAGGTTCATCAAATACAAGTATTTTTGGCTCATGTACTAATGATATTGCAAGGCTTACTCGCTGTTTCATACCTCCACTTAATTTATATACAACTTGATTTTTATATTCAGATAGTTTTACGGTTTCAATAACTTTTGAAACGATTTCTTTTCTTTTCTTTTTGTCTGAGAAACCATGCATTCTAGCAAAAAAATCAATATTTTCATAAATATTCAAGTTTGCATAGATAGCATTTTTTTGAGGCATATAACCTATATTTTTTACAATATTAATATTTAAATCTTCACCTAAAATTTCTATATAACCTCGGGTAGGTTTTAATCTTCCAACTAAAATATTTAGTAAGGTAGATTTTCCAGCGCCATTTGGGCCTATAATCCCTTGTATAGATCCTTGATTAATTTCTAAATTAATATCATTTAGTATGTTTTTTTTTCCGTAATTAAAATTTAATGAATTTATTTTTATACCTATTTTATTCATGAAATTTCCAAGCCCAAGATGTAGTTGAAGAGAAAGGATTATTTTTAGAAATATAATATGTACCTGTTTTTTCAAACCCGTTGTTATGAAGTTGAAAAGCGTTAATAGTGGAAGTTTGTGGCTCTAAACAGATTGCTTTATCAGTTGTATAAACCATCATATTAGTTATAGTTGGATCTCCACTTATTCCTAATGTCAATTCTGGCCAGGAAATATAACCTGAACCATTTTCACTTAGTAAGAAGCATGAATCACTTTCAAAAGGTTCAAGCCTTATACCGGAGCGGATTTTTTTATATAAATCTGAATTAATTATTTTTCCTGAAGGTTTCATTTTTGAATCTAATTCCCATTCTCCTGAAGCTTCGATCTTTATTAATCCTGATTGCTTATTTAAACTTCTTTTAAACCAAGGATGCCAACCAATTGCAACTGGAAATTCTATGTTATCTTCAGTGTCTATAGTTATAGTTTGCACAAGAGCTAATTCCTTTAATGAACATAAATATTTAATTTTTCCTGAGAATGGCCAAGGTTTAGATAAACTTGTTTCTAATAGGATACTATTTTCAGTTAATTTTTTTATATTCCAAGTTTGATTTTTTACTAGTCCATGCATAGCATAATTTGAAGAATTTATTGGTAAATAATATCTTTTGTTCATAATGTTTAATTCGCCATTTAAAATTCTGTTTACCCATGGAGCCATTATAAAAGAACCAGATTCTTGAAGAAAAGAATTATTTTTGTTTTGGACTAATAATTCGTATTCTAGATTTTTATGAAAAATTTTAAACGATACTAAATGGGCACCTAATTTAGGTATAATTTCAACTGAACTATAATCATTACTAATTATTATTGAGTCAGATTTAATTTCCATATATTTGTATCATTGATCTCTTAGGGGGGGGGAAGATAGTTTGAAATTGGAGCCTGCACCATTAAAAGGTTTATAGCCTAGTTTTTGTTTTGCTTTTTCTATATTGAAGATTTTCCAAGTATTGTCAGATGTAGCATAAAAAGTGTCATATTTAATTTTGTTACTAGCATTTATGCAAAGATCGAATATTTGAACTGTATCACTATGACTTAACCATAATGAAAGAGCGAAAGGAGAAAAACTGGGATCGTCATTTGATATAACCCAACCTATACGTAAATTTAAGCTTGATAATTGGTAATAATCTGAATAATAACTGCCTATTGATTCTCCATAAGCTTTTGCTACACCATAGTATCCATCAGGTCTTATTCTACTGTTTTCATCTATCAGATCATATTGATTTTTCTTCAACTCATCATAATTACCTTCAACAATATATTTCCATGGTGTAGATGTATAAAATCCACCTGTTGCATGATTAGATGATGCGAAAATTACTCTCTGGCAATTCGATCTTTTTGCTGCTTCAAAAACGTTATATGTGCCAATTAAATTATTTGTAAGTACGGATTCCCATGGAGCATCAGATGATCGGTCTGCAGCTAAATGTATTACTGTATCTATATTTTCAAAAGCTGGTTGAATTTTTTCTAAATCAGATAAATTAGCTATGTGTGAATTTATATTTTTAACAGGATTTAGATCTAAGGATGAAAAATCATATTTATGACCTAGCCCCTTGATTAATATAGAACCTATTAATCCTGCCCCACCTGTAATTAAAACTTTTTTCTTAATTTTAGACAATTGAAATTTACTCGAAAGGAATTAATTTTTGCATTGAACATTTATTCTTAATTATATCCCAATTCCATAGTTGTGGAATTGTTTTACCTTTTGCCCAAAGCTCCAGTTGATTATGATAATTTTTTGATCCTGGGTTACCCGAAGAACCTAATGGAACAATCCATCTACTATTTTCCCAATTATATGGATCATGTGCGTATCTATTTACTGATGCGGCAATGATTTCAAAGTTTTTATTATAACTTCCTGCGAAAGGGGTATCACCATCACCTCCTGCAGAGGCTTTAGGAGGATCTAAAATTTTAGAATATTTTTTAAATTGCTTACTTAAGGGATGTTTGTGATTTGTTCTATGTAAATAACCCCATTTCCAGCTATCTATATTGTTGTCGAATCGATTATTTAGGAATTTAACTGCATATTTAAATGAAGAAATGAATACCTCATCCCATTTAATTTTATTTTGTAATAAAAAACTTTTCTGTAAACCTATCTGTTCATTAATAAGCGGAATTAGAAATCTTCTTACATGAAAAACACCAGAAGGGTCATTGTTTTTAATTATATTATTAGCTAAATCACCATAATTTATCTTTACTAAATATCTAACAATTTCTTCTTTGCATACAGAGTAAATAGATGCTGCAGGACTATTAATATCCATAATAAAATTCCAATGAAATAATTCACTAAGAGCTTTTAATTCAAGATTAGATAAATCATAGTTTTTTATATTGATACTTTTTGCATAAGATATAATCTTTTCTGCTGGAATTGAATATTTTTCATTATGCATTTCAAGCATATTATTTATATTTAATTTTTTTGGATTTTTATTTATATAATTTATTAATACCTTTGCTCTAAATTCTGGAGCAAACGAGTTTGATATAAAAAATGGATAATCATGATCAACAACTCTTTGGTTACAAGTAACAACCCATTTACTTTTTGGATTCCTAATTGAAGGTAATTTATCTCTTGGTATTTCACCTTTTACAAAATACTTTTTTTCCCATCCTTTGACAATTCCCCATTGGTGTTGTGTATTTCTGATCGGAACAGATCCCGCAAATTTATATCCAAAATTTTTTTCAATATCAGCATATGGATAATTATTTGTTCTATCAGTCCAGGTATTAAATGCAGATTCTAAATCATCTGCAGATGCTGAAGTCATTGCACTAAAAGCTGAATTAATCCAGTATGTTCCCTTATCTGAGCCACCGGGATCAGATAAAGAAATCCCATATTTTTTTTCTGGTGAACCAAAAATAATATTGCCATTTTTTGTTTTAATAATTCTAACTTTTACAACATCACCATTTCTAGGGGAAATTTTAGATGTAAAATTGTTGGCATTTATCCATTTACCATCATTGTAAAATTGAATATTGTTATCTTTAATTCTAAGTTTTTCTAAAAACAAATCTTGAGTATCACCACCTCCATGTGTCATTCCCCATGCAACGTTTTGGTTATGAGCAAAATGTAAAATTCCTGGATAGCCAGGTATAGTAAAACCTATGCTTTCAAAATCTTCACATTTAAGGTGAATTTGATAGTAAACATTTGGTGTATCTAAAGATCTATGTGAATCACCTGCTACTAAAGGGAAACTTGAATAAGTTTTTTCTCCAGAAATTGCCCATCCATTTGATTCTCCATCTATATCACCAATAGTTGAATAATTTTTTGCAGCTTCTGTAAGTTCATCTATAGCATTTTCTATTAATCCAGAATAAGTTTTACCAGGTGGAATAGTTAAAAGTGCACCTGGTAGATAACCGGTAGTTAATTTTGCTGCTTTAATACCTCCGATACTTTTTGCCAATTTTGAGTAGAATAATTTTGTATTAAATGTTCCTTCAGCTGCATTTCTAATTTTATAGACTAAAATACTATGTAAATCGTTCCATTTTTCAGGTTCTTTTTTTAGTAAATGGTATTCAATAGGAAGAGTATCTAAATTAGAAATATAATAATTTATTCCTTTAGTAAAATTTTTAAGCATATTTTTTGAATCTGTTGATGCTTTTTCTAAATCTCCTTTAGCTACGGAAATGAAGTCTCTTTTTAAATTTAGTTCATCATTTGCTAGAGCATTTTCTCCTAAATATTCTGAAGATCTTCCTAAGCATCTTAATCTATCCAAATCCATTTGAAATAATCGATCTTGAGCAGTTACAAAGCCTTGAGCAAAAAATAAATCATTTTGGTTTTTTGCCTCTATATGAGGAATACCCCATTCGTCTCTGTAAATTGAAACAATATCAATCAATTCATTAGATCTATAATCTGATTCCAGATCTGGGAGATATTTTTTAGGATTTAACAATATTAATTTCCTGTTTTTTTTATTTATATTATTCTAATCCAAAATTTTTAAATATTTAATTATATTGGTGGAGCTGGGGGGGATTGAACCCCCGACCTCTTCGCTGCCAGCGAAGCGCTCTCCCATCTGAGCTACAGCCCCAAATTATTTTTTAGAAAGAAATGTAGGCCTTTTAATTATGTGCCAAAATGAAAATAATAGACCTCCAAAAACTATTACACTAAGCCATGAAATAATTCTATCTATAGTAACTAATGAAACAGCTGCTAAATCAGGTAATCCAAATAAAATAAGCAAGGCTGCCATTCCACTTTCAACAAAACCAAATCCACCAGGAGTCGGAATTGTGGTGAGAATAGAGGAAGTTAAAGTAGCTAAGATTATAATCCATATGGAGATATCTATATTCATTGATTCAGCTACAAAATAGAATCTAAGTATTTCAAGAATCCATCCAATGCAACCTAATAAAAATTGGGTTGGCAAATTTCGTATAGAAAAACCACTTAAAATTGATTTATATACTTTTGAATATAAAGATCTGACTTTTGGAGGTAGAAGTTTTTCTAAATAAGGTCCAGTTTTTTTAAGAAATAAAATACCGGCAATTACTATCATTAATAATGTAACACTAATTAAAAAAATCCATCCAGGAAGATCTATTTCATTAGATTTTTGTATGAAGAAAATGGAAAGTAACAATATGAATATTATTACTAATATATCTTGTACTCTTTCTGCAATAACAGTTCCTATTAATGTAGAGAAACTTGATTTACTAATTTCTTTTGATAGTATCCAACCTCTATAAGCATCACCCAAACGCATAAATGCAATAGAATTTGCAAACCAGCCCATAAGTATGATTCCGGAAAAAGATAAAGTATTAGGTAAATTTTTATTACTATTAGGAATTGCAGATTTACAAATTAACTTCCACCTATATCCTCTCACAATAAAACTTAGGTAATAAGCAAGGAATGCGAGAAAAAAAAGTTGTAAATTTACTGATTTTAAATTTGTTATAACTTCATTCCATCTTACATCAAGAAAATTTCTCAAAATAAATATTAATAAAAATATTCCTACGATTGAAACGAAAATTGTAGTTCTTGAAAAAACACTTTTTTGTCTAAGTAATTTTGGGCGATTATTATTTCTAAACATAAAAAAACATCTAAAGTTTATAGGGTCTTTTAGAGGGTATACCAGGTTTTCTAGGGAATTTGTTTGAAGTTTTTTCTACTTTCATCATATACAATATAATATCTTTTGGAGAAAATCCTGGAGATTCAACAATTTTATATAATGGAGGGGTACACCCTAAAAATTCTATAAATTTTTTTGAATCATTTATTTCTTTTTGTACATTATCTCCTTTTGGAAATATGCCTGTACCTCCTACTGAAATAAAAGGTATACATAGTTCGGATAATGTTGCTAAAGGAGCTAAAGCTCTAGCTGTAACTATATCATATTTTTCTCTATGTTTATGATCATGTGCCAGATCTTCAGCTCTAGCATTAATAACGTCAATTTTTTTTAGATCGAGTTCCTTAATTACTTCTTCCAAAAACGAGCATTTTTTTTTATTGGAATCTAATAAAGTTACAGATAGTTCAGGAAGTATTATTTTAAGTGGAATACCAGGAATTCCTGCACCCGTTCCAATATCTATCAATTTTTTTTCATTGAACCAATCACCAGGATTTACCTTACCTCCAAAGTTTTTTGTAATTCTTAATGATCTGATAATTAATTCTTCTGTTATTTGTTGTTGATTTTTAATGCCAGTTAAATTAAATTTTTTTGAGTAACTTAAAATCAGGTTAGAATATTTATCAAAATCTTCTAAAATAGATGTTTTTGGTTCTATGCCGGATATTTCAAGAGCTTGGTTAATATATTTCATAATGATTGTTAAAATAATTATAAATTTAGTTTTATAATTAAAAATAATATCTTTTAGAATTATTAAAAATTAATCATATCTTATCTCTAGATATACTTTTATAATATTAATTACATGACTATAGAAATAGCAGTTTTAGCTAAACAAGTACTAGATAGTGAAACTCCATCTCATTTATTTAAGGTAAATGCAGATTCAAATAATTTGGAGATTGATGATAACAGTCCTCCTATAGTTAATGGATTCGACCTTAATGCTACTGAAGCTGCATTAAGACTTAGAGATGATGGGCATGAAGTAAACATAACTGTTATTATGGCAGGATTTAATTTTGTAAATGAAGTCATAAAAAAAACACTTTCAATGGGTGCCGACAATTTAGTTTTGATTGAAAATGAATCATTGATTTCTTGTGATTCATCATTTACAGTTGAAGTATTATCGAAAGCTATAAATAAAATTGGAAATTTTGATATTATTTTGGCTGGACGACATGCTTCTGATTTTGATAATGGGCATGTTCCAATAGGTATTGCTGAAAAACTCAAGTTACCTATTATTACCTATGCTAGTGATATTAAAATAATGGATAGTATTTTAAGAATTAAACGAGTTATACCTTCTGGATATCAGTTTATTGAATCACAATTACCATGTGTCGTCACGGTTTCAAATGAAATTGGAGAGCCAAGATATCCAAATTTGCGTGGCATAATGACTGCTACAAAAAAGCAACCGAAAATAATTACTATTAATGATTTGGAAATTGAAACACCTTACGAAAAAGAAATAAATTTAACTAAAGTATTTATTCCTAAGATAGATTTGGATACAGAATATATAAAAGGAGATGATGAATCTGAGTTAGGACGAAATTTAGCTATGCGACTCAAAGAAGAGGGCTTAATTTAAAAATGATAAATACTTTGATTGTAGGTGAGATGAATAACGGTAAACTGAGTGAAAATTCTTTTGATCTGTTAAAAATATCTGACAAAATTTCTGATCAAACTAGCTTAGTTTTATGTACAACTAGTAAAGATAATATTTCCATAGATGAAATTAAAATTTTACCGGTTGATTTTATATATTTACTTAAAACTCCTTCTTTAGATATAGATAATGGCATCTATGATATAGATACTTATGCGTTATCTTTACTTTTAAACTCTAAAGATTATAACCTAACACTATTTTCTAAATCAGAGTATGGTTCAGTAGTAGCTCCTAGAGTAGCATTTAGAAATAATAAAAAATATCTTTCCGATTGCACGGGGATTTCTTTAGAAGAAGGGTTATTTTCAATTGAAAGACCCATTTATGGTGGAGTGGCAAATGCTGTATATGAGTTATCTGTAAATATTTCACCTGTTTTTTCAATTAGACCTGGATTACAGGATTTAGATGATATTAGTAATAATAAAATTGCTGAGATTGAAGAAATGGAAATACAATTTAATGAACCACATCCAGCTAAAATGATAGAAGAATATTCTAA
>CAZBHC010000004.1:0-51757 GCA_964491775.1 uncultured Dehalococcoidales bacterium
AGTTCATGGTATAGACCTCAATTGGAAGAAAGGAACTTTAACCCTTTTGATTCAGATATTGATGATCATTATGAGGCTGGGAGACATGAAAAACCTGAAGATAAAGAAATGAAAAATAAATGGGTGGATAGAAGTTAGAAATGTCTTCAGATAATTTAATTATAGATTTAATTTTTTATACTATTTCTTTATTAACAATTTTAGGGAGTATCTTTGTAGTTACTGCGAAAAATATTTTTAGAGGTGCAATAGCGTTATCTTTTGTCTTTATTTGTGTTGCACTGATTTTTTTTCTACTAAATGCAGAATTTCTTGGTGTTGTTCAGATATTAGTATATGTAGGAGCCGTTTCAGTTTTAATTGCTTTTGCAGTTATGTTTATTAGAGATGTAGTAGATGGTAGTAAATATTCTGGATATAGATATTTATCAGCATTACTATGTGTTTCTCTTTTTATTCTTATAGCTTCAATATCAGTATTAACTGAATGGAGATCTATTGATGATATTACCAATGAAGATGCTTTGGCAGGATTAGACGGAAATTATATCGAAATAACTAAATCTGATTCTGTTGTTATTTCAAAGGTAGATAATTCTTCATCTGAAAATCGAAAAGGAGTTTTTATCGATAGTACTCTTCCAATAGGTTCATCACTAATTTCTAATTTTCTTATACCTTTTCAAGTAATAGGTTTTATTCTTATAACTGCTATTATCGGCAGCTTGACTATTATCAGACAAAGGAGAAATTGATGAATCTAGAAAGTTTATTAATATTATCTGCTCTGGTTTTTTGTATAGGTTTATACGGTGTATTATCAAAGATAAATATTGTTTCCACAATAATGTCAATTGAAATAATGTTTAATGCCGTAATAATAGCTGCAGTTGCATTTTCTAGATATACTCCAGCTTCATTACTATTAGAAAATGGTGAGATTTCTACTTTTGCAATTAACACCGCTTTGACAGGGCACGTTTTTGGAATATTTATTATCTCTATAGCTGCGGCAGAGTCTGCATTAGCTTTAGCTTTGGTATTTGTAATGTTTAATAAGAAATCTTCAGTAGATATAGTAGATTTTAATGAATTGAATGGTTAGTAATTTATGTGGTCTGATTATAAAAAATTAAAAAATCTTCAAATAGCAGAAATGTGGAAGGATTTATTTGAAGGTGAAGGATTACCAGCTAAAATTATACCTTCAGGGAATATATTGGATTGGGATGAAAAATCTTCATATAGATTATTAATCCCTAAAGGTAGAGAGCATGTGGCAGATGAAATACTTAGAAAATTATAGATATGTTTGATTCAGACTTAGTAATAAATCTTATAGTTATTATTCCTATCATTAGTTTCGTAATAAACGTAACTTTTGTAAGGATTTTTTTAGGAAGTAAATCTAATTTATCATCCTTCATTACTATTTTAGGAATAGCGCTTTCATTTATATTATCTTTCTTAGCTTTAATGCATGTGATATCGAATGGTGCTGAAGCATATGAACCAAGAGAATGGATAAATTTTGGATCATTTAGCATAGAATTTGGTGTGATACTAGATCAACTTACAGCAATTATGTTGGTTGTTGTGAGTGGAATAAGTTTGTTAGTACAGATTTACAGTATTGGATACATGAAGAAAGATGTCAGTTTTGTTCGTTATTTTGCTTATATGTCATTATTTACAGCTTCAATGCTAGGATTAGTTATTTCTAGGAATCTTATTCAGATTTTTGTATTTTGGGAGCTTGTAGGTGTTTCTTCGTATCTATTGATTGGATTTTGGATGAATAGACCCTCTGCAGCAGCGGCTGCAAAGAAAGCTTTTCTTATGACTAGATTTGGTGATTTTGGTTTTTTATTTGGAATAATGTATATTGCATCAAAAAACCATGAATGGCTAGATGTTCCCACATTATATAATGCAGCATCAGCAGAGCTTATTACAGGATCAGTAGCTACTATATTTTCATTATCTATATTGGCTGGAGCTATTGGTAAATCTGCTCAATTTCCCCTTCATTCATGGCTTCCAGATGCCATGGAAGGTCCTACTTCAGTTTCTGCACTAATTCATTCAGCAACTATGGTTACAGCAGGAGTTTTTTTGTTAGCAAGATTATTTCCTATAATATCTCTTTCTTCCGATGTATTGATTCTAATAGCAATTATTGGTGGTTTTACTGTAGTATTTGCTGCTTCTATGGGACTAGTATCAAATGATATCAAAAGGGTACTTGCGTACTCGACTGTAAGTCAATTAGGTTATATGATGCTTGGGTTGGGTATTGGTGCTTATGGCCCAGCTATATTTCATTTATTTACTCATGCCTTCTTTAAAGCTTCTTTATTTTTAGGTTCAGGTTCTTTACACCATTCAACCGGCACATTTAATTTAAAATATATGGGTGGTATGAGAAAAATAATGCCTTATACTTACTGGTCTATGATAATTGGTAGTTTGAGTTTAGCAGGAATTTTTCCTTTATCTGGATTTTGGTCTAAGGATGAAATTATTGCATCTATCTTAAAATCGGATTTTGAATTTGGGATAGAATTATTTTTATTGATATTGGCTTTAATAGGTGTCCTTATGACATCTTTCTATATGTTTAGAGCAATTTTTCTAGCATTTCATGGAGATTTTAGAGGTGGGGGTGATCAAGAAATGAAAGATTTGAAAGAAAAAAAATTATATATACCAGAAACAATCGAAAAGCATCATAAATCTGAAGCTCCAAAAATCATGTATTTTCCTGTTTTAGTATTAGCATTTTTTGCCATATTTGTAGGATTTTTTACGAATCCTATTATTGAAATATTTGTAGTAAGTAAACATGCATTTTCTAATTTTTTATATAGTAATAATTTATTTGATCATAGTTTGAAATACATCGATTTCAATATTTATATTGCTATGATTTCAACTATTTTAGCTGGATCAGGCATTCTTTTATCATGGATGATTTACATTAAAAAAGTCGATCAAATCCGTAATAGAATCAAGATTTTAGAAAGACTGAATAATGTAATTTCTAAAAAATATTATATAGATGAAATTTATGAAGAATATTTAGTGCGGAAATTATTACATAATGGGCTATTTAAAATAACAGAAATTTTTGATTTAAAAGTAGTTGATAAGATAAATTCATATTTGGCTACACTTACAATCAGAATTGGAGGGATATTGTCTTCTGGTCAAAATGGCTATACTCAGTTGTATGTAGGAAGTATGATTTTAGGTCTTATGCTATTAGCTAGTGGATTGGTATTATTGAGGTAATGATAATTGTTTAATGGTCTATTAACATTAGTTGTTTTTTCTCCTGCTATAACTGCAGTAATAATTTTAATTGCAAGATATATTGACAATTCAGAAAGAACTATTCGTCTTATAGCTTATATTGGATCTGTTTTTACGTTTATATTATCTTTAGTAATATTTATTAGTTATGATCTAAAACTTGGTGGAGTTCAGTTCGTTGATTATTATAATAATTGGATTCCATTAGAATCTTTTAATTCCTCATATTTGTTAGGAATTGATGGTATAAGTGCTCCTCTATTGTTACTAACTGGATTATTGGGAATGGTTGCAATTTTTGCATCTTGGCGTGTCAATATAAGAGTTAGAGAATATTATTTTTGGATTTTACTGCTTCAGACCTCAGTGTTGGGAGTTTTTACTTCTTTAGACTTAATCCTATTTTTTATTTTTTTTGAATTTGAATTAATACCTATGTTTATGTTGATTTCCATATGGGGTAGTGGAAGGTCACATTATAGTGCAATGAAATTTGTACTTTTTACTGCTATGGGAGGTATATTTTTATTGCTAGGTATATTAATGATATACATGTCAGATTCTGTTACTTCTATGGCTATGATATCTGTTCCATCAGTTGGGATTGACCAAGGTATACCGGAAATGATTAGTGGCCATAGTCTAGTAGGTTCTACTTTATTAGTTTTTATATTTTTTCTAATAGCATTTTTAGTAAAATTACCATCTTTACCTCTTCATAATTGGCTACCAGATGCCCATACTGATGCTCCTACTGCAGTTTCTATTATGTTAGCTGGTGTATTACTTAAAATGGCAGGATATGGATTGATACGAATAAATGTAGGTTTTTTTCAAGGGACAAATGATTTTACCATTTTCACTGCAGCACCATATTTAGCAATACTTGCAGCTATTACAACTATATATGGAGCATTAGTCACTATTCGTCAAACTGATATGAAGCGTCTTATTGCATATAGTTCAATTAGTCATATGGGATATGTTTTGTTGGGGATAAGTATTTTTGCCAATGCCAAAAATTATGAGGAAGGTGTAATCGCTGGAGGTTTGAGTGGAGCAACATTACAAATGTTCACTCATGGGACAATTACTGGATTAGCGTTCTTAGTCATTGGTTTGATATATGATAGAACTCATACTAGACAAATAACACATTTAGGTGGATTATGGAAGAAAATGCCTATAATTTCGGTGTTTTTTTTAATTGCTGGTTTCGCTTCATTAGGATTACCAGGAACATCAGGTTTTGTGTCTGAAATAATGATATTTATTAGTACATTTAAAGTTTGGCCCATTCAAACTGCTATTTCAGCTTTTGGTATAGTTTTAGCAGCGGGGTACTCACTCTGGATGATACAAAGAGTTATTTTTGGTAATTCACCTTTGAAAAATGGAATTTCAAAGAAGGATTATAACGATTTGGAAGATGCAAATTGGAAAGATATAATACCGATCATTTCTTTGGCTTTTCCTATTATATTTATTGGTATTTGGCCAAAAGTTTTAGTAGATATTATAGATAAAGGGATCTTTTCAATCATTAGGTAAATTTATGACTACTCAAGAATTATGGATGATACTACCTATTGTAATTATAGGTCTATCAGTTTTGGTTACTACTATAACTGAAATAACTTATAATAATTTAAATAGAACAATTAGTATAAGTTTATTGTTTATATTAATTTCTTTTATTGCATCCTTAAACGTTTGGTTTGGTTGGACCTTTACTCCTTCTTTAGAATTATTATTTGGCAACTCGATTTCTGTTGATAAATTTGCTTTATTTTTTTATTTCTTAATTTTATTAGTAACTTTTTTTACACTACTTATTTCACGAAGTTATCTTATAGAAATGAAAAAAGATTCTGGAGAGTTAATAATATTACTTTTGCTTTCTATCTCTGGGATGCTTGTTTTGGTTTCTGCTAGAGAATTAATTACTATTTATGTTGCATTAGAATTAAGTTCGTTGCCCCTTATCGCACTTGGAGCTATAAGAAGAGGTAAATTTTCCGCAGAAGTAGGAATTAAGTTCTTTATTTTATCTTCTGTTGCTACTGCAGTTTTACTTTATGGATTTGTTTTTTTGTATGGTTTTACAGGGACTACACACCTAGATAGGATATTTTACGAATTAGTCAATATTCAAAATGTTGAACCTGCTTTAATATTTTCTATTGTTGCGATAATTGCTGGATTTGGTTTCAAGATGGCTATTGTTCCTTGGCAATCATGGATCCCTGATTATTATCAAGGTGCACCTATTCCAGTAGTAGCTTTATTATCTGTAGCATCTAAAGCAGCAGCTTTTGCAATAGTAATAAGAATATTTTATATTGCGATGCAAAATTCTTTATTTGTAGAATTTTGGATGAACATTTTTGCAATTGTGTCTATTTTAAGTATGTCTCTTGGAAACCTGGTTGCATTAAGACAAAAAAGTTTTTTGCGGTTACTTGGTTATTCAACAATTGCTCAAGCAGGCTATATGTTAATAGGTTTAGCTTCATTTCATTCAGGAAATTTAGGATTAAATGCTTTACTTTATTATATTGCCGGCTATGCTTTTTCTAACTTGACAGTATTTTTTGTTTTTATGATTATAAATACTAAATATAAGGATGATCATTTGGATAATCTAAAAGGGTTATTTTTTAAATCGCCGCTTTTATCTATTTTCATGATAATAGGATTACTTTCATTATTGGGAATGCCTCCTACAGTAGGATTTATGGGTAAACTTTTTGTATTTAGTGCTGCTATTGATTCTGATTTACTATGGTTAGCAATAGTTGGAGGCGCAAATACTGTAATCGCTTCTTTCTACTATCTAAGAATAATAAAGAAAATTATATTTGATCAACCCGAAAATCAAACAAGTTATTCTGTGAGTAAAGTAAATAATATAATTTATATTTTTGGGTCTTTTGGAATAATTTTTCTCGGTATATTCCCAGTTTTGTTATTTAATTTAACTAAAACTGCTGTAAAGTTCTTAAATTAGTATAAGGTATAAATTATATTGTCAAAATTTAATAATATTTTATTAACATATAACGAGAGTCATAGTAATTCTCAAGGAATAGCTAACCAAATAGTTAGTGATCATTCGCAGTTTTATAATTTTTCTAAAATCTCAGAATCAAAATTAGAAAATCATGAATTGAATTCAATAGATTTAATAATTACTATTGGTGGTGATGGAACAATATTAAGAGCAGCAAATAAGGTTTCTGAACTAACAATACCCATACTGGGCATAAATACTGGTAGGGTAGGTTTTATGAGTGAACTAGAATCCGACAATTTCAAAAAAGATATTAAGAGTTATTTAGATGGAGAAGCTAGAATTGAAATGAGAGCTATGCTCGAAGCTAATATAAAAAATTTAGATACTATGCATGCTTTAAATGATATTACTGTAGCTAGAGGAAAGGTACTTAGAGTAATAGAAGTTTCAACTGAAATTAATGATGTTCATTTATCTACATATAGAGGAGATGGGGTTGTAGTTTCATCTCCTACAGGATCAACTGCTTATGCTTTATCATTAGGTTCCCCAGTAATGGACCCTTTATTAGAGAACATCTTACTAAAACCAATAGCTACTCATATGAGTCAATTTGGCGGTGTAGTTGTTGGTAAAGATGCAAAAATAAAATTGACTGTTTTTACAAGAAATGATGCTATTTTGAACATAGATGGATTTAAAGATATTCAAATGGAAAATAATGATTCCGTTGAAATAAGAATTTCTGATAGGAAAGTTGCATTCCTTAGAATGCAAAATCCGGATAAATATTGGGGTGACTTATCTAGAAGATTAGGTATAAGAAAAGGTAACTAATATATGCAACCTGTAATTTTAGATGAAAATGTTTTATTTGAATCAGAAAAATTTAAATTACACTCTATAGTCTTAAAATATAGTAACCAGCACACTTTTAATAAAGCATATTTAAAACATAGAGGTTCTTCATCTATAGTACCCTATGTTGATAAAAATACAATTATTATGGTTAAACAATGGAGATATGCGATAGGAAATTATACCTTAGAAATACCATCAGGAACACATGAAAAATTTGAAACATCTATTCAATGTGCAAAGCGAGAGTTACGAGAAGAAACAGGTTATGATTCAAAAAATATAGAATTTATTTCTGAAACTTTTGCTGCACCGGGTTATTCTTCAGAAGTATGCTCTGTTTTTACTGCAAAAGAGCTTTTCCTTTCTCCTTTAAAGCCAGATTTAGATGAACATATTGAAATAATTAATATTAAAATTAAAAATATTCCTGATTTAATTAAACAAGGTAAAATCTTAGATCAGATGTCCATTACATCATTACTAATGGCTTCTAAGTTTCTTGGTAAATGAAATATTTTTTAGGCTCTAATAATTTCATATCTTGAGGTGGAAAATGTATGAACATGATATTTTGATAATTGGTGCTGGTTTAGCAGGACTTCGTGCAGCCGTTGAAGGTGTTAGAAATGGCATGAATGTAGCGGTAATTTCAAAGGTACACCCTGTTAGAAGCCATTCAAATGCTGCTCAAGGTGGTATTAATGCACCTTTAACAGATCGTGGTGATGATTGGGAAGGTCATGCTTATGACACTATAAAAGGATCTGACTTTTTAGCAGATCAAGATGCAGTTGAAATTATGTCAAGAGAAGCTGGTGAAGCTGTTATAGAGTTAGAAAGGATGGGTGTAATTTTTACTAGAGGTGAAGATGGAAAACTTGGAACAAGAGCTTTTGGTGGGCAAAAAGTAGCTAGAACTTTTTTTGTTGGTGCTATTACTGGTTCTGCATTATTACATGTTTTATACGAACAATCTCTAAAGCTTGGATTGAATGTTTATGAAGAATGGTTTGTTACCAAACTTATAATTGAGGACGGAACTTGTCGAGGTGTAGTAGCTTATGATATCAAAAATGGAGAGCTTCATACTATTAAAGCTAAAGCTGTGATTATGGCAAGTGGAGGTTCAGGTAGAGTATTTGAACCATCTACTAATGCTCTGATATGTACTGGTGATGGTTTAGCTCTAGCTTATAAAGCTGGAGTACCATTGATGGATATGGAAATGATTCAATATCATCCTACTACTTTAGCTAGGACTGGAATATTACTATCGGAAGCTGCTAGGGGAGAGGGTGCATATTTATTAAATTCTAAAGGCGAAAGATTTATGGAGAGATATGCTCCAGATTACATGGAACTAGCATCAAGAGATGTAGTTTCTAGATCAGAGCAAACAGAAATAGATGAGGGTAGAGGAATTGATGGAAATGTTTTGCTTGATCTGAGACATTTAGGGAGAGATTATATAGAAAAAAGACTAGGATATCTTCAAGAAGTTTCATTAGAATTTCTTGGTATTGATATGGCTGAAGAGCCTGTGCCTGTCAGACCTGGAATGCATTATATAATGGGTGGCATTAAGACAGATATAAATGGACTTACTGAAATTCCGGGGTTGTATGCAGCTGGAGAATGCGCAAATGTAAGCGTACATGGAGCTAATCGTTTAGGTGCTAATTCGTTGTTAGACACAGTTGTATTTGGAAGAAGATCTGCGGAGCATGCTGTTGAATATATTAAAAGTGTAAAAACTAACTCTAAATCGGAAAATGATCTCAAACAAGAAAAAGAAAGATTACAATCTATTTTGGATAGACCAAAAAAAGAAAACATTGCTAAAGTTAGAGAAGATTTAGCCCTTGGTATGACTAAAGGAATTGGTGTATGGAGAGACCAAAAATCTATGGAAGGGGCATTGAATAATCTTAATAATATAAAAAAGCGATTACCAAATATTTCTGTTGATGATAAAGGTAAGGTTTTTAATACTAATTTGATTTTTGCTTTAGAATTAGAATTTATGATTGATAACGCTGAAGCCATTATCCATGGTGCAATTACTCGAAAAGAAAGTAGAGGTGCACATTTCAGAACAGATATTCCAGATAGAGATGATGAAAATTGGCTGAAACATACTTTGGTTTACCATGATAACTCCAATGATAATAATGTAAGAATAGAAACTTCTCCTGTGACAGTAACAAAATGGGAACCAGTAAAGAGGGTATATTAATGAATATTAATTTAAAAGTTAAGAGATTTGATCCTAATAAAACCAAAAATAAAAACTGGTGGCAGGAGTATAAAATTGATATTCATAAAGATTCCACTGTTTTAGATGCATTGATTTATGTTAGAGAACATAATGATACATCCTTAACTCTAAGATGTGCTTGTAGAGCATCTATTTGTGGATCTTGTGGTATGAAAGTTAATGGTAGTGCTAAATTAGTATGTAAGACAAGGGTAATTGATCTTGCTCCTAATGGAGAAGAAATCGTAGTTGAGCCAATGGGCAACCAACCTGTTATAAGGGATTTAGTCGTATCATTAGATACTTTTTTTGATCAAATTAAAAGAGTTAAGCCTTTTGTACAACCAGATCATGAGCCTGAAACAGGTGAATATATCGCTTCTAATGATTCAATGGAAAATCTACTAACTGCAATGAATTGTATTATGTGTGGTTGTTGTGTATCTGATTGTACAGTTTTAGAAGTAGATAGTAATTTTATTGGGCCTGCAGCGCTAGCTAAGGCATGGAGATTTGTAGAAGACCCAAGAGATTCTAAGAAAGAAGAAAGACTAAAGGATCTAAATGATGAAGATGGTGGGATTTGGGATTGTACAAGATGTATGCAATGTGTAGAGGTATGTCCAAAAGGTGTTGATCCAATGGAAAGAATTATGGAAATGAGAGAATCGGCTATTGAATCAGGTAATAAAAATACTTCTGGATACAAACATACAGAATCTTTTTATAATTCAGTTAGAAGGCATGGAAGGCTTGATGAAACAAGGCTTGCTGTTGATTCTGCGGGGATAACAAATATTCCTAGATTGTTAGATCTTGCCCCTATTGGTTTGAAGGCACTTATAAAAGGTAAACTTCCTCCGTTACTACCTCATAATGCAGAAGATAAATCGAAAATTAAAAATATATATAAAAAAGTTGAGGAAAATAAAAAATGAAATATGCTTTTTTCCCTGGTTGTGTAGCCAAAGGTGGTGCTCCAGAACTTTATGATTCAGCAAAAATTGTTATGGAAAGATTAAATATTGAAACTGTAGAGTTAAAAAGAGCTGCATGTACAGGTGCTGGAGTTTTACAAGAAAAAGATAAAAAGATGGGTGATATATTAAATATTAGAACTTTAGCTATGGCTGAAGATATGGGATTATCTTTATTGGTTATATGTTCAACTTGTCAAGGGGTAATAAGTCAAGCAAATCATCGAGTACGTAATGACAGTAAATATCTAGATGAAATAAATGAAGTTTTAAGTGATGAAGGTTTGAAATATAATGGTACTACTAAAGTAAAACATCTTCTTTGGGCCATAATAGAAGACATTGGACTTGAAGAATTAAAGAAGACTTTTGTATCTGAATTAAAAGGTTTAGAATTAGCACCTTTTTATGGATGTTATATGGTAAGACCTTCAGATGCTTTGGAATTTAATCAATATCCTGAGAGAGAAAATTCTCTTGAATTATTAATTGAATCTACAGGAGCAGCTGTTACCAAATATTCTGGAACTACAGCATGTTGTGGCTTTCCTATACTGTTTATTAATCAAGAAAATTCCTTAAAAATGGTTTCTAATCATACTGGTAGTGCGAAAGATTCTGGAGCCAATGCGATTGTTACACCTTGCCCGCTTTGCCATCTTAATTTAGATGGTTATCAACCTAAAGCCAGAAAGAAAAATAGAAAAGATAAAGCAGATATGCCTATTATTCATGTTCCTCAACTTATTGGTTTAGCTATGGGAATTTCTAAAAAGGAATTAGGACTGCAAAAACATATTGTTTCAACTAAAGAAGTTCTAAAAAAAATTGAAGAAATTACTTTATAATTTTATTTTCTACTTTTAATTTGAGATCAGTAATTTCTTCTAATGGAAATATTGGTCTAGCACATATAGTGTGTCCTAAAGAATGAAGATTAGCACTAGTAGAACCAGGTGCATCAATATTATAATTTTTTTCACTCCATTCATCAAAATATTCAGGACGACAATGTGGAGATTTCACTACAATTAGATCATAATTTTTGGGATTTATTCCATTTGCAATAAATAATGATCTATCGAATAGGCTTATAGGTTTAGTTGTGCATACAATCGTAAAATTATCAGAAATTAAAACGGCAGTATTACCAGAATTTCGTTTAACATTTCTACTTTCTTCAATATGATCTCCATTTGATATGAGTATCACCTGAAATTTCATTTTGAATGGTTTGAATTGTTTGTCAAAATACCCACCAATTTCACAGTAGAATTCGCCGTTTATACCTGATTTTATTGCCTTTTTTACTATATTAGGGTCTGTTATGGGAGCAAGTACTTTTTTTTTGTATTTTTTTTTATGTAAGTATTTTATGATGTAATTAGAATCCCCTGGAGCTCCTGATGAAGGTGCATCTGCAGCATCTGTAAAAATTATAGTTCCGTTAAATTTTTTAGAATCTTCAAGAGCATCATCAATTTTCATCAGATTAGATTGCATTTTTGTTCTATTTTTCCAGAATTCTTCAGCTATAGACAATAAATCTTCATTGATTTGTTTTTCATTTTTCGTATGGATAAAAAATATTTGTGAACATAATTCAGGTACATCAGTAAAAGGATTACCTATTAGAGCACCACCTGACAAAATTTTGTTATCAAGTTCTAATTTTTTTATTTTTTTTATTTGTTCTCCAAAACATCCAGTTTGAGTAATAAGTTCATCACCTCTAACTAATGCCGGAATTCTAATATTAGAAATTTTAAATTTCATCCCACTCATATTAGAGATCAATAATTTTGCTGCTCTAATACCCGTGTCATGGAAATCTACATGAGGATATGTATGAAAACTAGTAAAACCATCAGCATAACTAATCATTTTTTTAGTCAAAATACCATGTAGGTCCATTGAGAATATTATTGGTATATTTCTACCAAAAAATTTTCTGGTTTTTTTTATTATCCAACCTTCTGGATCATTTTCATCTATAGATTGCATTGCTCCATGAAGAGATAGATAAATTCCATCAATTTTATCTATATAAGGTGTTATAGAATTAATATATTCTTCTGAAAGCGTTTTCCAACATTTTTTACTCATTGGGCCAGCACTTGTTGCTCTAGCTCCAACTGTAGGTACAATATCATATGATGTTTCTAAAACTTCTATTGCTCCTCCTATTTGTGTTGGCTTATCTTTATGAAAATTAATCAGATCCTTTTTTTTATGTATCTGGAACAGTTCAAAATCTGTAAGTGTTGGGTTAAAAGTACTAACCTCTTGTGCCACCTCAGCAATGAGAATTTTTTTCATAAACTCATAGTACCGTCAATAACAATTGAATTTCCCATTCCTTGGGCGGCTGCAATGATAACCGCTTTTATGTGTTGTAGCTTATTCATATTATAAGAATTTAATTGCTATCCATAATTTCAATTAATTCTTTTACAGATTCGGCAGAATTTTTAAGTGCTTTTGATTCTTCTTGAGTAAGTTCTACTTCAATTATTTCTTCTACTCCATTTGAACCTAATTTTATCGGAACGCCTGCATATAGACCATTAATTCCATATTCTCCTTCTAAATATGCTGCACAAGGTAGTATTTCTTTCCTGTCTAGTAGGATTGACTCTACCATTTGTGCTGCTGCGGCGGAAGGGGCATAATATGCAGAACCAGTTTTTAGAAGTCCTACTATCTCAGCACCACCATCTCTAGTTCTTTGTACAATTTCATCCAATCTTTTTGAATTAATTAACTTAGATACCGGGACTCCACCTATTGTTGTAGATCCTATTAGGGGAACCATCGTATCACCATGACCACCTAAAACATACGCTGAAATATTTGTGACAGAAACATTAAGTTCTTGAGATAGAAAAGTTCTAAATCTTGCAGTATCCAATATACCTGCCATTCCTATAACACGATGTTTAGGAAAGCCACTGACTTTATATGCATGTTGAACCATAGCATCCAACGGATTTGAAACTACCACCAAGATAGCATTTGGAGATCTTTTTGAAATTTCTTCTGTCACAGATCCAACTATTTTCATATTTGTGAGTAATAAATCATCTCTACTCATCCCTGGTTTTCTTGCAATTCCAGCTGTAATTACAACTACATCTGAATTCTCCGATTCATCATATGAATTTGAACCAATTACATTTGCATCAGTACCAAGAATTGGTCCTGATTCCAGCATGTCCAAAGACTTACCTTGAGGCATATCTTCTACAATGTCGATTAAGACTACATCTGAATATCCCTTTTCAAAAATTCTTTGAGCAGTAGTAGCACCAACATTACCACCTCCAACAACAGTCACTTTAAATTTCATAATATTATCCTTTACTTTTTAGTTGTTATATTCCCAAGGTTTAATAGATTTTTTTAATAATTTATACCCTTCAATAAATCCAGGTCTTTCACCACTATAAATATCATCAAAAATTTCAAGACTTTTATCTAACCATGAATGAAGTTCTATATTATTAGGATTTGCATCTTTATAAGCATCTCTTATTAATACGAAATGTATCCTTGGGTCATAAGGTTTTTTTGTACCTCCCACCCATTCATCTCCATTGAGTAGTCTTAGTAGCATAGCATCTGCTGAACCTAATGTTTGTTCATGTATAGGGGGTCCATCCATTCTATACATTATTGAAGTCATATCTCTACCGTTACCTGTAGAGTATCCCATTTCAGACCATACTCTTTCAGTATCGATATCTTTGCCTATATGTTTTGCTACCATAGATCCATATGTACGTAATGGATCAGAAATATCTGCAAGTAAGTCAGTTAACCTATCACCATCTAGATCAGTAGATAAAACTATGGTGTTTTGTTTGTTAATAAGATCCCAAATCAATAAACCGTAATTAGTGTCGGCTATATGTTGTTCTATTCTTCCAGTCCAATTTTCCATACCATCTTTAAAATTTTTTGGAAGTAATTTTATTATTTTATCTATGTTATCTTTGTGCTCTTCATATGGATCAACTGCATACTTACGTCCAACTTTAAATTTAGTTCCTTTTAATAACCAAGAATGTATACCTGCATTAATTCCATCTTCCATTGCCTGAGTTGGTTTAGTTGCTACTCTTCCAATCGATCCAGAGTCATTAACTAGTTTTAAGAATAATCTATTCGCATAAGCCATTTGTACACCAGGAGTATTCATTTCAGAATGTATTATTCCTGATGTGTCGACTTTAAATTTTTCTTTATTTTGAGAGTATGGTAAACATGGCATACTTCTTACTACTGTAATAGGACCGTAAGGTCTGACATTGCAATATACACCTGCTTGTGTTCTTAATGGCGCATTACCTGATTTACCCATAACAACTACTTTATTTCCTTTACCGTCGTCTACATAAGCATCTCCAGCAGTGGACCATTTAATTGAAGTACAGGGTATATTTCCAAACCAGGCTAATGCTTCTAATTTAGAATCATGTCTAAATTGACTCCACATGGGTACAGCATAAAAAGGTAAGCCTAGAATATCTATAGCAGCTATAGTTCCAAGTAATGCATACGCATCAGTCAATGAATGAGCAATTGGATTTATAGAGCTATGGTGATTACCTCCCTGCCATACTATTGCATCAGGGTAACCTTTAGGCTTGATATTTGCTTCTACAAAGAGATTTGATAGTTTTTTAAATAAATCACCACCATCAGATTCAGTTTTGGCAATACTTAACAAATCAATCATGTTGTCTCCTATATAATCTTTCTAGATTTTTGCAGATTTAGTTTTTTTATGACTATTATTGCCACTTATGTGGTTTTCCTTCAAGTGGGAGTAGTTTTCCAGTATCAGGTCTGATGGCATATTTATCTAATGTTTTATGTGAATTTTTAATAGTAATATCCTTAACAGCTTCTATGCCTGAATTTCCTACAGATTCTACATGCCCGATAACTACAAATAATATATCTGCAAGTTCTAATAAAGTCTCTTTATCATCTTTATTGCTGATAGCTTCAAACATTTCATCTATTTCCTCATCTAAAATATTTGTACGCTTTTCTATGATTTCGATAGGGGATGACTTTTGATGTTTTCCTGATCCGAGACCAAATCTATTATGAAAATCCCACACTTCTTCAGCCATTTCTGATATAGATTCAACAAAATTTTCTTTTTGAGAAATATTTTTGAAGTTATTGTTTTTTTTATTTTTATAATGGGATGTTTCCATGTTTTTTCCGAGGATTATTTTGAACCTTTGATGATAATAATTCTAAACTTTTTATGATTTTAATCCTAGTCTCAGCAGGGTCAATCACATCATCTAAGTAACCCTTACTAGCTGTAACATAAGGATTAGCAAATTTTTCTTTATAATTTTCAATTAGTTGATTCTTTTTTCCTTCGGGATCTTCAGAGTCACTAATTTCCTTTCTTGAAATAATATTAATAGCTCCCTCTGGTCCCATTACAGCAATCTCTGCACTAGGCCATGCTAGATTTATGTCTGTTCGTAACCCTTTCGAACTCATTACAATATATGCGCCACCATAAGCTTTTCTTAGAATCACCGATATTTTTGGTACTGTTGCTTCTGTATAAGCATATAATAATTTTGCTCCATGACGAATAATTCCACCATATTCTTGATGAGTTCCTGGCATAAATCCTGGTACGTCAACAAAAGTTACTAAAGGGATATTAAATGAATCACAAAATCTAACAAATCTAGCTGATTTATCAGAAGCATCTATATCTAGCATTCCTGCCATTTCAGATGGTTGGTTAGCTACAATACCTATAACATCTCCGTTAATTCTTCCTAAACCTGTGACAATATTTTTTGCAAAATTTTGGTGAATTTCCAAGAAAGATTCATCATCAACTACTTTTGTAATTATTTCCATAACATTATATGGTTGATTAGATTCTTCCGGAATTATATCTCTAAGAGAGACATCCAATTCATTTTCAAGCTGTGCTGTAAGTTTAGGAGGATCTTGAGAATTATTAGATGGAAGATATGATAGTAATAGTTTTACATGATTAAAACATTCTTCTTCAGATTTTGAAATGAAATGTGAAACTCCACTTTTACTTGAATGTATTTCTGCTCCACCAAGATCTTCATGAGATATATCTTCACCTGTGACGGATTTTATTACATCTGGCCCTGTAATATACATTTGACTAATTCCATCTATCATAAATATGAAGTCTGTAATTGCAGGGGAGTACACAGCTCCACCTGCAGCTGGTCCAGCTATAATCGTAATCTGTGGTACTACACCTGATAAAAGTGTATTTCTTTTGAAAATTTCTGCATAACCTGCTAAAGAATCTATCCCTTCTTGTATGCGTGCTCCACCTGAGTCATTAATCCCAATTAGAGGAATTCCATTTTTTTCTGCTAAATCCATTAATTTACATATTTTTTTTGAAGCTACTAATGATAAAGAACCTCCTAATACAGTAAAGTTTTGAGAATAAATCAATACTTTTCTGTCATTAATCTTTCCGTATCCAGTTACTACTGAATCACCTAATATCTTTTGTTCATTCAGGCCAAAATCATGAGATTCATGAGTTGCAAATTGATCAATTTCAGTGAAACTATCTTTATCTAGTAATTTATCTATTCTTTCTCTAGCAGTTAGCTTACCTCTCTTGTGTTGAGAATCTATTCTTTTTTGCCCTCCGCCCAATAAAGCTTCATCACGTTTTGCTATTAATTCATTAATTAATTTTTTTTCACTATCATCTTTCATATAGAGTGTTTTACCTTTTTGGAGTTATCATATCTTCATCCGATATATGCTATTTAGATAAAAAAAATGTTTTATGAGTAAATCTCCTCATTGTTAAATATTACTTGTGAGATCAGTTCATAACAATATTTAAATAAGAATAATAAAATGCTTTTTGGGAATAAAACTCATGTAATGGGGATTTTGAACGTCACTCCTGATTCTTTTTCTGGTGACGGTATATTATCTTCTGGCGATGACTTAGAAAAAATAATTAATAAAAAGTTAAGAATTTTTATTTCTAATAATGTGGATATTATTGATATCGGAGGAGAATCTACAAGACCGGCTTCTATTTATAAAGATAGTAAACCAATCGACCAAATTGAAGAAATTTCAAGAATTAAGCCTGTAATTAACATAATATCTAAAAAAACTGATATCCCAATATCAATCGATACTATGAAATCAAATGTAGCAGAAATCGCTTGTGAAATGGGAGCTACTATTATTAATGATGTATCTATGTTGTCTGATTCTAATATGGTTAATATTGCTAGAAAATATAAAACTTATTTAATTATTAGCCACATACGAAATCAAAAGCATATAAATGTAGTTAAAGAAGTAATTAGCGATTTAAAAAAAATGACTGAGTATGCTGAGGAAAATGGAATTTCTAAGGATAAAATAGTTGTAGATCCAGGTATTGGTTTCAAAAAGAATTCTGAAGAATCTATTGAAATTCTAAGAAATATTCGTTTTATAAAAGAAGAACTTGGATACCCAATTTTACTTGGCGTATCAAGGAAATCATTTATATCTTCAATATTACCTTCAGATGATACTATAAGGTTAGAAGGTACTGCTGCTACTATAAGTTATTTGATAACTCAAGGCGTTGATATACTTCGAATTCATGATATTGAATTTATGACTAAAGTTATAAAATTGACTGATTCGTTAGTGAAGGGAAATTATAATAGTCTCTAAAATTATTGCATATTTAGGATTAGGATCAAATTTAGGAAATAGAGAAGGCTACTTGAATTTAGCAATTAAAAAAATTTCATATAAACATTTAATAATTTCGAAAAGTTCTTTTTATGAAAATTCTCCTTGGCAAGTTGATAGTAATCATGAAGATTATATAAATATGGCTGTAAAAATTTCAACTAATTATTCTCCAGAAGATTTAATGATCCACATGTTGAATATAGAAAGGGAATTAGGTAGAAAAAATAAAGGAGAAAAGAAGCCTAGAACTATAGATATAGATATTTTATTATATGGAAATGAGATAATAAAATCTAAGATCTTGTACATTCCTCACCGATATATGCACTTAAGACCATTTGTCTTGATTCCAATGAATGAAATAGATCCTAATATTTTTCATCCTTTGAAACAAAAAACTATAAAAGAACTTTTGAATAATTTAAATTTGAATTGTTAAAAAGTTAAAGACTATTTTCAAGAATTGTACTTAAATATGAAGCAATAAGGAAAATTATAGCTCCGAAAAATAAAATTATATTATAACCAAGAAAATTATCTAGTTTATTATTTTTTGTCGTAGTATTTTTTCGCAATCTCCAAGATAAAAACATAATAATTACAGCCAGTGAAACTTTTATTGATAGAAATATAAACCATAAAGAAGGAGGAGGGTTACCAGTAATTCTTTCGAACGTTATAATTACCCCACTTATTACTAATATTATTACAGAAATATTCATTATTTCTCTATATCTAATATCAATTTCTGAGAATAAATTTTGGTAGGAAATATTAATTTTTCGTAATGGATTTAATATTAATGAATATATCAGAGTTCCTCCTAACCAAGTACTAGCACCAATGATGTGAAGCCATCTGGAAAATGTAATTATATGTTCATTTAAATCCATGAAAATTATTTAATTAATTCTAAATCACTTAATTTTAATGTAATATCATTTTCATCAATTATCCCAATCCAAGTATCCACTACATTATGATTTGAATCTAAAAAAATAGTAGTTGGAAAATATTTAACATCAAATTTGGTAGTAAGATTATCATAATCACTAATTGATTTGAAGGATATATTTTTTTTACTTAAAAATTTTTTCCCATCGTCCTCATTATCTAATCCAAGTTGCATGACACCTAAAAATTCTATCGAGTCTTTATATTCTTTATATGATTTCTCTAAAGAATCGAATTCTACAGTACATGGGGGACATGAAGGGAACCAGAAATTTATAATCATAGGTTTTCCTAAAAATTCACTACTTTTATATTCCTCACCAAATAATGTATTTCCTTGAAAAGAGAAATGTTCGTTATTTTCTTTTTCATATGAATTATTTGTGCAACTTATTATTGATATTAATAGAATCAGTAAATAAAAAAAATTATTAAATACATTATGCATGAAATTATATGAAAGTATTTATTATTGACTTTATATGATCATCAATACCTTGAATAAGCTGATTTATGTTTATTCTTTTTTGTTCCATACTATCGCGATTTCTAATAGTTACGGAATTATCTTTTTCTATAGTTTCAAAGTCTATAGTTACACATAAAGGTGTTCCTATTTCATCTTGGCGCCTATACCTACGCCCAATGCTTTGAGAGTCATCATACTCTACATTGTATTTCCCTAGTAGAGATTCATATATTTTTTTTGCCATAGGGATTAATTTTTCATTTCTAGATAATGGTAATACTGCAACTGTAACTGGAGCTATATCAGGATGAAATCTAAGTACTGTTCTTTTGTCTTTTCCTTCACCTTCTTCATCATATGAATCTGAAAGAAACGCTAGTGATGATCTGTCCGCTCCCATTGCGGGTTCAACAACAAAAGGGAAATATCTTTCATTAAGAGATTGATCGAAATATGTTAGATCTTTTCCACTTTTATTTGAATGCGCTTTAAGATCATAATCGGTTCTATTGGAAATTGTTTCTAATTCTCCCCAACCCCAAGGGAATTTGAATTCTATGTCCGAAGATCCTTTAGAATAATGAGGTAATTCATCCTTAGAATGTTCTCTTATCCTTAATTTTTCTTTCCTAATACCATAAGAGTGAAACCAATTATA
The DNA here is from genome assembly GCA_964491775.1 of uncultured Dehalococcoidales bacterium. Classification (GTDB taxonomy): domain Bacteria; phylum Chloroflexota; class Dehalococcoidia; order Lucifugimonadales; family Lucifugimonadaceae. The sequence continues at coordinate 20,272 of CAZBHC010000004.1, forward strand.
TGAATATTCTATCCAATATTTATGCCATTCTTCATCTGTCCCAGGTTTACAGAAGAATTCCATTTCCATTTGTTCAAATTCTCTTGTTCTATATGTGAAATTACCAGGAGTAATTTCATTTCTGAATGATTTTCCAATTTGAGCTATTCCAAAAGGTATTTTTTTTCTTGAAGTAGTTTGAACGTTATCAAAATTAACAAACATAGCTTGAGCAGTTTCTGGTCGCAGATAAACTACTGCGGAGTCATTTTCTAGAGGCCCCATGAAAGTCTTAAACATTAAGTTGAATTGTCTTGATTCTCCTAAGTCCCCATCACATTCTGGACAATTATTCCCATCGATCAAATCTTCTCTAAATCTTTTTTTACATATTTTACATTCAACTAATGGATCAGAAAAACTGCTTAAATGACCAGAAGCCTCCCAAACAGAAGGGTGCATAAGAATAGATGCATCAATACCTACAATGTCTTGTCTATTGGTTACGAAAGATTTCCACCATTGTTCTTTGACGTTACGTTTTAATTCTACACCTATTGGTCCGTAGTCCCATGTACTAGATAAACCACCGTAAATTTCAGAGCTTTGGAATATAAAACCGCGTCTTTTAGCTAAGGAAACTAAAGATTCAAGATTAGTGTTTTCTAATGAGTAGTTTGGCAAAATGTATTATTTTATTGTTAATATTATTTTAAGATGTAATATTTAATATTAGAACTTCTAGTAATAGAATTACAATATGAAGCGTTCTAATATAGAATAATTGTGTTCTTAGATAGGTTTTTTAGATTATTTTAAAATTTAATTTTTGGAGAAATTAATGACTACATCAACTGATTTAATTGGCAAAGTAGCTTTTATTACTGGTGCTGCTCGAGGTATTGGCTCGGGAATTGCAGAAATATTATCTGATAGAGGGGCAATAGTTGCTGTCAGTGATATAGACAAAAATAATTTTACTGAATTAGAAAAATATATAACAGATAAGGGTAGTAAAATAATCACAGGTTCAGTAGATGTTACCGATCAAATTTCTATAAAAAAATTTGTTGATGAAGTGATAGATAAATATGGTCAGATTGATATATGTGTACCTAATGCAGGTGTAATTGGAACAAAAGGTTTTGACAAAAGAAAAGATTTTATTGATGAAGATTGGGGTATCACCTGGGATGTTAATGTTAAAGGTGTTGTAAATACAGTTAATGCATTAAAAGATCATATGAAATCTAATAATTCTGGAAAAATTATAATTATCGCTTCTCACGGAGGTAGAAAACCAAGAGGTATTGGAGATAAAGGTAGGGGAACAGGTCAGCAACCTTATATGGTATCTAAAGCTGCAGCTATTCAGTTTATGCATATGAGTGCTATTGAATTAGGAAAATATAATATTAATGTTAATGCTGTTTGTCCAGGTAGATTATGGACTCCAATGTGGGAAGCAATAGCTATAAATAACAAAGAAGTTAATCCTGATTATGCAGATATTGAACCATATAATATTTTTTTGGAACAGATCAAAGCTATTATGCCATTAGGCAGACCGCAAACACCGCATGATATTGGAAAAACAGTAGCATTTTTATCTTCTGATGATGCCAGTGAAATTACTGGCCAAGCAATAAATGTTAACGGTGGGGCAATACTGAACTAAATTTTACATATTACCAATCTGCTACTGAATTATCATTTTCGTAATAAGTTTCTCCTCCCAATTCAGCATGATAACCATACTCAGGTCCTTGGTATTCTTTTGTAGCTTCTTTTTCGTCAACTTCAACGCCTAATCCAGGACTTTCCCATAATGTAATATGTCCATCTTCTACTTTCCAGTCATTTTTAAGAAGTCCATTTCCAAGAGCTTGATCAACCTGTTCTTGTATTAAGAAATTTGGGACTACTGCATCTACTAGCATACATGCTGCAAGCGCTAAAGGGCCAATAGCACAGTGAGGCATTATATGTTGATAATAAATTTCTGCAAAATTAGCTATTTTTTTTAATTCTGATGGACCCCCGCAATGAGCAACATCAGGTTGTAAAAGTGCAACAGATTGAGATTGAATTACTTGACGGAATTCCCATCTATTCAAAAGTCTTTCTCCTGTGGCGATTGGAAAAGTAACGTGATCAGATACTAATTTTAATGCTTCATGGTTTTCTTGAGGAACAGGTTCTTCTACAAACATTGGACGCATTCCTTTAATTTCGTTACATACTTCGATAGCTAATGCAGGGGTCATTTTCCCATGGAAATCAAAACATAATTCTATTTCAGGACCAACCCATTCCCTCATTGTATAAGCCATTTCTACAAATTCATCAATTCTAGATGGAGGTTCATGAGCACGCCACAATCCTGGAGGACCAGATTTATATCCTGTATACCCCATTTTTGATAATTTTTCCAATCTTAATTTAGCTTCTTCTTTGGATTCATCCTTAAGATCCCTTAGTCCCCAATGGGCATAAACTCGTATTTTATCTCTTACTTTACCTCCCATCAGGTTATAGCTAGGTACATTATAATGCTTTCCAGCTATGTCCCAAAGAGCTGCATCTATTGCTGCTATAGCACTCATGTTATGAGCTCCCCCTCTAAAAAAAGCAGATCTATACATTTGCTGCCAATGTTTTTCTATTGTGAGAGGGTTTTTCCCAACAAGATAATCAGAGTATTCCTCTATCGCCGCAGCTACAGATTTAGGTTTGCCCTCTAATGTACTTTCGGCCCATCCTTCTATACCATTATCAGTAGAGATTCTAATCAATCTAGTTCTTGGTCTAGGTGAAAATTGGTCTATCCTTTTGATTTTCATTTTTTCTTTCCATTAAAATTTTTTGTACTATATAAAAATAGAATATATGTTATAAATAAATTCATTAACTTTTAAAGAACTATGTATTGGAGAAAATTTTGGAAATTTATAATACTGGAAGTGAATTAAGACAATCTGCAAGAAATAATTTTTTTACTGGACCTACAAGTGGCCATGCCCCAGATCATGTGCAAACTAATGTCGTTATCCTTCCTGAAGAATATGCTTTTGAATTTTTAGTTTTTTGTCAAAGAAACCCAAAATCTTGTCCTGTGATTGAGGTATTTGATAAAGGTAGTTTCGAAGCTAAAATTTCTGCTCCAAATTCTGATATTCGAACAGATATTCCTAAATATAAAGTTTATAAAAATGGAGAATTGATCTCTGAACCTTCTGATATTTTGAATTACTGGGATGAAACACTTGTTACGTTTTTATTAGGATGTAGTTTTACATTTGAACATTCTTTAGTAAAAAACGGTATAGATTTACCATATTATAATTCAGGTGAAAACGTGCCAATGTTCATAACAAATATAGATACCAAGCCATCCGGAAGATTTTTTGGACCTTTAGTAGTTAGTCAAAGATGGATTCCTTCAGATAAATTAATTAGATCTATTCAATCTACGTCTAGATTTCCTTCAGTGCATGGTGCTCCAATACATATTGGAGAACCTGATCAAATAGGTATAAATAATTTATCAAAACCTGATTATGGAGATCCGTATCCAAAAATTAACAAAGATGATATCCCAGTTTTTTGGGCTTGTGGTGTGACACCTCAGGCTGTAGCCCTTCACAGTAAACCAAAATTGATGATTACTCATTCTCCTGGGCATATGTTTGTCACTGATACAAGTGATGAAGAAATAGCTGTAATTTAATCTATGAAATGATATCAAAACAAATTGAAAATATTATTCTTCAGGATGATTTTAGAGGTATGAAAAATCTAAAGGAATTTATGCCTAAAGATTATCTTTCTCGATCTTCTGATTTACTTCTACAATCAAAAGGAGAAATATTAATTGTTTCAGGATTTTATATATTAAATTCAAAATCTCCTGAAACCGATGGTCCTCCTGGAGCAGTTGCAATATCTAATGCTCTGAATAATATAGGTATAAAAACTTCATTCGTTACTGATAATTATTCTTATAAAGTGATGAAAGCATTAGCAGGCGATACTGAAGTTATTAATTTTCCTATAACCTCTCATAGGGAATCTGCTTTATTTTCTGAAAATTTGTTGAATAGTAAAGATATAGGTGGAATTTTATCTATAGAAAGAGCAGGTTTATTAAGTGATGGGACTTATAGGAATTGGAAAGGTGAAGATTTTTCAAAATATAATGCTAAGATAGATCATTTATTTGAATTACATCCTAATACTATAGGAATAGGGGATGGGGGAAATGAAATTGGTATGGGTAACTTAAAAGAAATTATTCCTAATATAAAAAATCTACCAAAAGATCCTTGTATTACTACTGCTAAGGAACTGATAATTGCTAGTTGTTCTAATTGGGGAGGCTATGGTTTGGTTGCTGATATATCAATTAAAAAAGGTGTCAATTTGCTTCCTAGTGTTAATGAAGCGTTAAATTTAGTTGAAAAAAGTGTAAAATTTGGTGCAGTAGAAGGGATGTCTGGGGATTCAAAGAATTGGGTAGATGGTCGCTCTCCAGAAGATGATTCTGTATGTCTTAAAGATTTGATTAGATTGGTAGAATCAAATATATATTAATCCAAATTTTTGGTTTCTCTCGAAAAGAAAATTATAACTAATCCAAAAATAGCTATACCTGAAGAAATAGTAGATGAAACTGTAAGTGTGGCTATTGCGGCTATCCATCCAATAGATAAAGGGGCAATAAGACCTCCGCTATCAGAAATAAATCTCCATATACCTAAAAATTCTCCAGGTCTATTTTTTGGTGATAAATCAGATCCCAAAGTTAGAATTAATCCACTAGAAATACCATTACCAATCCCAGCAATAATTCCAACTATAGTCAGAAGTAGGTATGTTGTAGAAATTGGAATTAAGGAAAGTGAAATTCCCAGTAAAATTAATGAAGGTATAGCGGTTGATTTTCTTCCGAATTTATCCATTAGTATTCCTGCAATAGGAAACATTAAAGCATCAATGAAATAAGATATACCAGTTATAAATCCTATTTCATCTATGTCTAATCCAATATTATCTCCCCAAACAGGTATAATAAATTCTCTTGCTGCCCTAAGAAATTGAATACATACAGCTAGTAGTCCTAATGTAGCAAAATCTTTTCTATATTTACTAAAAGTATTTACAGTTTCTTTTATAGAAAAACTATTGTCGAATGCGCCCGATTCAGTTACTAAATTACGTGTAGAATATATAGCTAAAATTAATATTATTGTAGCTATAATTGCTTGAGCGTAAAATGGTATTAGTATCCCTACATAATATGCTAATATTCCACCTAATATAGGCCCTATAATAGTTCCTATTCTTGCTGTCCCCCCAAATAATGATAATGCTCTACCTCTTATTGAAGACTTGACACTTATAGCGATATATGAATGTCTTGATATGCTCCATAAAGAAAAGCTAATGCCAGCTAAAATTCTTGAAATTATTAAAAGTGTTATATTGGTGCTTAAAGCTGCTCCAATTGCTGCTAAGGCAAAAAGTATTATTCCAGCTATCATTGTTTTTCTTAGACCAAAAGAAGAAATTAAAATGCCTGCCGGTATATCAAAAGCCATTACTCCAAGATATCTTGCTGCAACTACCATACCTATCATAGCTTCGTTAGCTCCTAGGGAATCTTTCGCGTGTATAGGAAGTACAGGAATTAATAAACCTTGAGCAATAGCAAATAAAAGAGTTGGAATATAAACTGAGAATACTAAGGGTTTAATATTTTCAGATGCTGATATTTTCATTAAATAATAATATTAAATCTTTTAACCTATTTGATTTAATAAATTATTCAATTTCAACTATCATTTCTATTTCTACAGGAATATTACCTGGCAGACTCGCCATTCCAACAGCAGATCTTGCATGTTTTCCTTTATCTTGAAAAACTTCCACTAGCAGATCAGAACATCCATTAATTACCTTTGGGTGATCTGTAAAATTTTGATTAGCATTTACCATCCCAAGTAGTTTGACAATTTGTTTGACACGATCTAAATCTTGAATTTCAGATTTTAAGACTGAAATTAATTGTAATCCTACAGTTCTAGCAGCTAAATATGCGTCGTCTAATTTGATATCTGATCCAACTTTTCCTGTGATAAAATTACCTTCGTTATCCATAGGTCCCTGACCAGATAAAAAAATTAAATTTCCAGCTCTAATACAAGGTAAATAATTGGCTATAGGTTTAGGAGTTTCTGGGAGGGTAATATTTAGTTCTTTTAATTTCTCTTCTATTTTCATATTTTTTATTCCTATCTTTATTTTGGTTCAGTCATACCTAATGGTTCTAGAATATCATCAAGTTCAGATTCTGATAGGTCAGTTAATCTTAAAGATGTTTCTTTTATACTTTCACCTGTCTCAGATGCTTCATGAGCGATTTTTGCTGCCTTATCATATCCAATTATAGGAGCTAGTGCAGTACATATAGCAAGACCATTCATAACCATTTTTGGTCCTGTATCTGTTGATTTTAATCCATCAATACATTGTACTGAGAAATTTTCTGATACTTTAGCAAGTAAATCAATAGATTCTAATAAATTATGAGCAGCAACTGGCATCATTACGTTAAGTTCAAAATTTCCAGATTGACCAGCTATGGAAATTGTAGCGTCATTTCCAATAACTTGCGCACAAACCATAGTCACAGATTCTGCAATAACTGGATTTACTTTACCTGGCATTATGGAAGAGCCGGGTTGTACCTCTGGTAAACTAATTTCACCTATACCAGCTCTAGGTCCAGAGCCTAGCCATCTTATATCGTTAGCAATTTTCATTAAGCTAACAGCTATGGTTTTTATCTCCCCTGAAGCTGAAACACAATTGTCTATAGTACTTTGAGATTGGAAATGATTTTCAGTTTCTGAGAAATTTATATTCGTTTCAGCTTTTAAGTTTGAGATTACTTTTTTAGCAAATTGTGGATGCATACCTATTCCAGTGCCAACAGCCGTTCCCCCTAGCGCAAGAATAGATAATTCTTCTAGAGCTTTTGTAGCACGTATGATTCCATTATTAATTTGACCTTCATATCCTAAAAATTCTTGTCCAAGTCTTATTGGTGTAGCATCCTGCAGATGAGTTCTTCCTGTTTTTACTACATTCCAAAATTCCTTAGACTTTCTTTTTAGAGAATTTTGTAATTTTTCTAAACTAGGGATTAAATCATTTTTTATTGCTACAGCTGCTGCTACATGTATAGCTGTAGGAATAACATCATTGGAGGATTGTCCTTTGTTAACATGATCATTAGGATGAATAGGGGATCTTGATCCTATTTTTCCATTTAAAGATTCAATTGCTATATTTGAGATCACTTCGTTAGCATTCATATTTGTTGAAGTTCCGGAACCTGTTTGGAAAATATCTACTACAAATTCATCATCAAATTCACCGTCAATGACTCTTTTAGAAGCATTAATTATTGCGTTAGTAATATTTTCTTCTAATACTCCTAATTCTTTGTTAGCTTTTGCAGAAGAAAGTTTAATTTGCGCTAATGCCTTTATGAAGGATCTACTAAATCTTTGTTTACTAATTGGAAAGTTTAATTCTGCTCTTCTAGTATTTGCACCGTAATATGCTTTTATAGGGACTTCTAATTCCCCCATAGAATCTGATTCTTTACGCATTTTTTCATTTTTCATTTTTTCATCTCCAAAGAGTATATGATAGATTATTTTAGCTTAAAATTAGATATGATTGCCATTCCTATTAAGGTTATGCCAACTCCGGTGAAAAACACAGATTCAATTCCATAAATTGAAGCTATTACTCCTGAAATTAAAGGTCCAGCCATCATACCTATTGCATATATTGCTTGATAACTTCCCATTGTTGAACCTCTAAGATGCTCTGGAGTATATTGTATTACTAAGCTGATAAGTATTGTATTTATTAAACCTCTTCCAGCACCACCTAAAATTTGTAATGGGATAATAAGATAATAAGATTCAATAAAAGGAGTAATTATAAGAGATAGAATTATTAATGTAGAAGCTATTTGAAGGGTTATTTTATTTCCTAATTTTTTTACAAATATTGGAGAAATTGCAGTGAATATAAAAGTGGATAATAATCCAAAACTAGTAATTAGTCCTACAATATATTTCGTAGCACCAATGTTTTCGGCAAAAATAGGTAAAAAACCGAAAGTAACTCCAAAAGTCACAAATTGTATAGTAATTCCTACTGAAGATACGAGTAGAAGAAATTTTGATTTAGTAGCGTTTAAAGATTTCTTAAAGGAGTGATTTATTTTTCCATAATCTGGTTCAGAAACAAAAAATATTATTACTGCTCCGATGAACGAAAAAATTGAAGATAAAAAAAATGTAAATTTGACACTTATATTATCTGCAATAATACCTCCAAAAAAAGTTGCTCCTAAAACTGATAGTGTATTAATTGACATTGCTTGTGCCATAGATTTAGTAGAATTTTTTTTATCAAAAAAAGATGCATACATTACACTAATTGCAACCCAGCCCGCAGCTGCTATCCCAGTAATAGTTCTTGCTGTAAAAAGAGACCAAGGATCTTGAGATAATCCAAGCCATAATGCACCAGCAGCATTAAGTAACAGGGAGAATATTACAAATGGTTTTCTACCGAATTTATCTGCGTAAATTCCTATTGGTATCCTCAAAATAATTTGACCAAATGCGTATGATGAAACTATAAGCCCCACCATTTCTAAACTGCTACCTAAATTTTTTGCATGTATAGGCAAAATTGGAGAATAGAGATAAAGAGAAATCCAAAATAATGAAGATCCTATACCTATAAGTAAAATTCTTTTATGTATTTTCATTTATAGAAATAAGATTAGGAATTAATTTTTTCCCAATCATTATCAGAATGTGAAGAAATAAAATCATGATCTAATTCTATTCCAAGCCCTGGTTTATCAGGTAAATGAATAAAACCATTATTAATATTTAGATTTTCTGTAATTACAGAATTATATTGTTCGAGAGAATGTTCATTCATTTCTAATCTATATATATTTGGGACATTCATCAATACATGAGCTCCAGCTATTATATTTATAGGACCTGAGGCATCATGAGGACTTATAGGAGTGTAATATGTTTCTGCAAGTACAGCTATTCGTTTAAACTCAGAAATACCTCCTGTCCAACATATATCAGGCATAATATAATTTACTAACCCTTCTTGTAAATAAGGGGCAAAATCCCATCTTGTAAATTTTCTTTCGCCAATACAAAGATTAATATCAGTATTATTTCTTAATTGTCTATGAGCTTCTAAGCTCTCAGGTTGAAGTGGTTCTTCAAACCATGTGAGGTTAAATTTTTCCATTCTTCTACATAATGTTGTAGCAGTTGAAATATCAAAATTTCCATGAGCATCAATCATCAATTCAATATCATTACCTAATGAAGATCTTAATTCACTCATTAAATCCTCAGCGTGGTTAGCGCCAGCAGAAGAAATTTTTCCATCGATATATCTACGATGGCTTTTTTGCATTTCAGGGGAGAAAGGATCAAGTTTTAATGCTTCATAACCTAAAGATATTTGTCTTTTAGCGTCTTCAATACATTTTTTAATATCATTGGCTGGAGAAATATGTGAATATACCGGGACTTTATCTCTCATAGCGCCTCCCAAAAGGTCATAAACTGGCTTGTTTAGCATTTTTCCTTTTATATCCCATAAAGCCATATCTATTCCACTAGCCAAAGTAGTGGCAAAGCCTCTTGAACCTAAAGTTGTAAATCTTCTGTAAATTTGATGCCAAATTCTATCTATTTCATTCGGATCTTGTCCAATCAGACCATCTGAGAAATCCTGCCCTTCAAGCGTATTTTTGAGTACTTTAATTGCTTGTGCAACGACGATAGCTCCACCACCTCCTGAATTTGTACATTCTCCTACACCTGTGATATTTTCATCTGTATCTATCTCTACAAAAATCCAAGTTCTACTATTTTTTTCTGGTTTAACAAGATAAACCCTTAAATCGGTTATTTTCATTTATTCTAAGCCTGTTTTGAAATCTAGAAGATGTTACACTCTTTTTTTATCTATAGATTCTATCAAGTAAAGGTATTGAAAATGCGATTTTGTTACGCTCATAGGAGATTTACTTTATTTCCTCAATCAGAAGACAGCTGGAATTTATCAGTTGAAAATTATACTGACGATTTTTTATCTAAGGTAAAAAGTACGGGATTTGATTCAATCGAGTTCGGTTATGAAGTTTTTAATAAAGTTGATGATAAGAATAAATTGAAAGAATTTGTAAAAAAATTAGAATCTCATGGTTTAGTTGTAGGTGCTATTAGATCGGGAGGTTCTCTAACTGATGCTCAAAATGGACCTGCGAATATAAAAAAATTAAACCAATCTATAAGATATGCTGAATGGACAAATGCAGAAATAGTTAATGGTGCATTAAGTTCACCTCCACGAAATCCTGGACATCCACCTGGATCTCTTCCTGGGAGTCAACATGGCTGGCCAATTTCACAGGATAGTTCTAAAGAAGCTACACTTTGGGTATTTGATAAGCTTTCAGAAACTTTTAAGGAATCATGTGATATAGCTAAAGATTCTGATATTAACTTAACCGTTGAAGTTCATCAGAATTCTCCGGTAGATAATTCCTGGTCTGCATTGTTAATACATGAAATGGTTGATAGAAAAAATTTTGGTATTAATCCTGATTTAGGTAATATTATGTGGAATTATGATGTTCCAGAAGAAGATTTTGATGAATCAATTTCTAAAATGGCTTCAATTTCTAAATACTGGCATTGTAAGAATTTATTTAGAATTTATCATCCAGAAAATAATAGATCAGTATATATTAGAACACCTTTACCTGATGGTGATATTGACTATCGCTATGCTATTAGTGCAATGGCTGATGCTAAATATAAGGGATATATGGCTATAGAAGGTTCATGGGGTGGTGACCAATGGTATCACGATGAAAAATCGCTTAGTTATGCTAAATCAATATGGAATGAGTTTGAATAAATCAATCTAGTATCTTTCTTTTTGATTAATTGATAATAGTGAGATCATTGAAGTGATAAATATTATACCTATTATCATGAATGCTAAATCGAAAGAATTTGTTCTATCATGAATTGCACCTGCCAAAAGTGATGAGAACGTCCCTGGGATTATATTTGCTAATAATATAATCCCCATAATTGATGAAAATTCAACCATTCCATATAATTCTTGTACTAGCAATACTATCAATGCGCCTAATCCTCCAAATCCCAAAGAGAATATAAAAATACCAATCCATAGAATTATATTATTATTTGATAATGAAAAAATTATTACTCCTATTGTTTGAAAAAATATAGCTATGATTGTAGATTTTTTAGCGGTAATTTTTTCGCTAATTCGTCCGAAAAACAATTTTGAACCGATTCCCATAAATGCCACTGTGGTTAAGCCTGCAGTAGCAGTAGCAGGGGAGAATCCACTCTCTTCGAAATGTTGTCTCAGTTGTGTTAATACACCTTGATATGTAAAGCAAGCACCTGTTAAAGCAAAAGTCATTAGATAAAAATTTTTTTTTGAAAGAGCTTCTTTTAGTGTTTTTCCAGAAGGTTTATTTTCTACCATTTTTGAAATATACTTCAAATCTTTACCAGCCTTTTTCATTTGTTTCTTTATTAAATTAGGATCGTCAGAGACTATAAAAAAGGTCATCAAGCATAATAATCCGATTATCATACAAAAAAATATGTAAGCTAATTCCCAGCTATAGTATGTTATAAAAAATGCTGCTATCGGTGGTATACATACACCACCAAAATTATTACCTGCTGTGACCGCTCCCATTACTCTTCCTCTATTGGAGGGATACCAAGCAGCTACTAATTTCCCTGAAGGTAAAACTGTTGTACCAGGAAAGCCTGCAAATACTAATGCACTTAGAAAATACCAATGCCATAATTCTGATATTAAGGGTCTAAGACCAAATCCTAACGCTATCATAATCATAGAAACAATCATGACAGGCTTTATTCCTATTTTGTCTGAAATCCTGCCAAGAAAAGGAGCTATTATACTAGAAATGAAAGCCATCGAAAGTCCAAGATTTAATTCAGTTTGACTCCATCCAAATTCATTAATAAGTGGAAAAGAAAATTCACCGAATGAATATTGAGCCATACCGATTGGTAATCCTGTTGATAAAAATGCAATAATTGCTATAGGTAAACCCCTATATATATTTTTCAAATCTAGCTCACCAAAATTTTTTTTAGGATAAATTTAACCTTGTTTTTTTCTAAAATATCTAATTCAGAGTTAACATTCTAATGAATATAATGATACATAGTAATCAAAGCATTAAAGTTTAAATTGAATTTATAAAAAAAAGAATAAAGTATGAAAGATATTGTAGATAAGAATACTAAATTTCGCCCTGTAGATATGTGGGCAAAAATACCTATGGGGGTTTCTTTTGCTGGAGATGCTACATCTGTTGCAGTCGATTCGAAAGATAACGTATATGTATTTAATAGAGGGAATCATCCTATAGCTATTTTTGATAAAGATGGAAATTTTTTACGTGGTATGGGGCATGGAGATTTTGTTAGGCCTCATGGTATAGAAATAGATTCAGATGACAATCTATATTTAGTAGATGACGATGGTCACTTTGTACAAAAAAGAAATAATGATGGCGAAATTTTATTTACTTTAGGAGAAAAAGGGAATCCATGTGAATGGCAGAGCGGAGGAATGTTCAATAGACCGACAGATATTGCTATAGATCCTTTAACTCGTGATTTATTTATATCTGATGGATATGGGAATTCAAGAATTCATAAATTCGATTCAGATGGGAATCATATAATTTCATGGGGTGAACCCGGAACAGAACCTGGGCAATTTTCTTTACCTCATAATATAACTATGGTGGGTAAAGATAAGGTAGCGGTTTGTGATAGAGAAAATTTTAGGATTCAAATTTTCTCTACTAAAGGAGAATTTATAAATGAAATACATATTCATCACCCAATGTCTATTACTGAGGGTAAAAATGATGATGACAGAATTTATGTTGGAGAAATGCTACCTCCACCTGTACAACAAGGAGTCCCAAATTTAGGAGCCAAAATTTCGATATTGGATTCAAATGGTAATATAATTAAGCAAATTGGGAATTCACTACCTGGAGAAGGATTGGATCAATTTACATCGCCTCATGGAATTAGTACTGATTCAAATGGATCTATATATGTAGCTGAGGTTGCATGGACAGCTTATTTTTCAAAACCAGAGAATTCAGGACTAGATTCTCCACCTTTAGGTGAAGTTGTTAGTTTAAGAAAATGGATAAGGGTAAATTAATATGAATATAGATGAAAATATTCTTTACGAGCCAGTTAGATACTGGGCAAAATTACCTCATCCAATGTTTTTTAAGGAAGCTACTTCAGTAGCAGTAGATTCTAAGGATAATGTTTATGTGTTTAATAGAGGCAAATATCCTTTAATAATTTTTGATAAAGATGGTAATTTTCTTGATACCTGGGGTGAGGGTGAATTTATAAGACCACATGGAATAAAAATTGATAAAGAAGACAATTTATATCTTGTAGACGACATGGCTCATTTTGTTCAAAAAAGAACTAAAAATGGTGATTTAATATGGCAATTAGGAGACACAAATAATCCTGGAGTAAAACAAAAAGGTGATCCATTTAATCAGCCTACAGATATTGCTATACATCCTAAAACTGGTGATTTATTTATTACTGATGGTTATGGTAATTCAAGAGTACATAGGTACGATTCCGAAGGAAATTTACTTCTTTCTTGGGGTGAACCAGGTTCATTCCCAGGTCAATTTTCATTACCACATAATATAGCTTTTTATGGAGATGAAACTGTAGTTATTTGTGATAGAGAAAATTTTAGGCTTCAATATTTTAATTTAGATGGAGATTTTAAATTTTTCAAACACATGCATAGACCTATTGCGATTACAGAGGGTCTAGAGAAATATCAACTAGTTGTTGCTGAAGCAGGTCCACCACCTGTTCAAGATGGAGTCCCAAATTTAGGATTAAGGGTCGAGATATTAAACAAAGAAGGTGATAGAATTTCTCGATTTGGAAATGGTACATTGGGAGAAGATTTTGATCAATTTATTGCTCCACATGGCCTTGCAATAGATTCAGATAGTTCTATATATATTGCAGAGGTTTCTTATACTAGTTTTGGCTCTAATTTAAATCCTCCAAGAGAAATGATTAGTCTAAGAAAATGGTCTATAAGAGGTTAATTAATCGACTGCTCTGAAGAACCAATTTCATCAAGTTCTGAAATTGAATATGACCCTAGTGATCTAAAGTTGAATTCAGTATAGTTTTTTATCCATTTACTTGCTATATTAAGAGATTTTTTATATGTAGTTATTTCTGAACTTTTAATATTTTTTCCTGCAGATGATATTATATTTTCGCATTCATTTATTAATAATGTTTTTACAAAACTTGGGTCATGTTTTTGATTAATATCTTCACATTTAGACTCATGAATAATTCTTTGTGCTATTTGCGCAGCCGACATTCTTGCTGTTGCTAAATCTTCCATAAGCGCTGGTCTTTCACCCGGTATTCCTGCCAATCTGTCTATACCTTTTGCTCCTCTACCGTTTAGCCATCCTTCAATGTACTCGATCAATACTCTAGCATTTTGTCTAGTACATTCTCCTGTAATTTCACCTTCAGGTGTTTCTATACTAATAGGGTAATCATTTGGATCAGAAGAAGTGGATGAATTAAGTCTTTTTTCTGCAAAATCCTTAAATGGTTCTGATGCTGGTGTCATATGGTATATATGTGCTACCCAAGCTCTTATAAACCCTAATTCTGCCTCCCAAACCTTATCAGATTTAATTGATTCAGCTGCTATTGCATTTATTTCTGGATTTTTATGAGGCAGAGCTGTGGCCATTCCGCCTATAGCTACACCATCATGTTTTTTACAAATAGCAACCAATCTTCGAAAGATATTCGCAATAAATGGTGTGCTTTTTACATCTACATTGAATCGGTCAGGCCAAACTGATTTAGGATCAGACATTACATATTCTAGAAGACTAGCCTTTAAGTCCCACCTAGCAGCATTTAATCCTGCACCATATTCACCTAAATTGTATAGAGCTTCTTCCATCGACCAGATGATCGGAAAAGATTCTACTAAAATTATGGCTCTTATTGTTGCATCATTAAGATTTTTTACGTCATTTCTAACTTCATCAAAAATATCTTTATATAGCTTTGTTTCCTTTTCAGATTCTGTTTTTGGGATATAAAAATATATACCTTGATTTCTCTCTGATTGCGATTGTCCTGCATTATAAAGAGTTAGGGCAGTGGAAAATAAAGTAGCTGAAATTGGATTACCATCTATAAGTACATCTTTTTCATCTAAATGTAAACCTCTCTCTCTGTGCATAAAAAATGGTAATGTTCCATCCGAAATTTCATAATTTTTTTGCTTGGATTGGTCATAATAATTCAGTGTTCTATCTACAGCCTTTTTTCTATTCTCAGCTGCATTTAACGTATCATTTAGCCTATGACTTGCTGAATCTTCATCATCGTCCAAATAACCTATAGCTCTTTGTCCATCTGGTCCAGGATTAATGGCATTAATGAACATTGGCGTAATGTGTGCTGGACCAGATATTTCTATTCCAGGTATTTTTAATTCATCAGGTATATTATTAATTTTCCATTCTGAGGGAATATTTTTTTCTGATTTTTCAAAATTTGTTTGTGATTTACTTGCTTTAGTAATTGAGTTTAATCGCTCCTCTCTTACTCCATATACTCTTTCAGAGAATTTATCATGAAGGTTAGTGATTAAATTCAAAAACTTATCGTCAAGCAAATAATCAAATTTTGAGTTTGAATTAATATATACTCTATCGTTAGACTTCATTAGTAATTTAATTACTTAAATAAGCAATTCTCGTAATTCACCCACGCTTTTGTCAATTCTTAATCTATTCAATGCTTTTCTTTCTATTTGACGTATTCGTTCTCTTGTAAGACTGAGTTCTCCACCTATTTCTTCTAAGGTTCTTGGTCTTCCATCTGCTAGACCAAATCTTAGTCTTAATACTCTTCGCTCTCTATCAGAAAGATTTTCAAGAACACGTTCGATTTCTTGAGTCATAGAAGATTGAGCAGCAACATCTGCTGGGGCAGGTGCTTTGTTATCTTGAATCAAGTCACCCAGTTCATTTTCCCCTTCTTCCCCGATAGGTGTTTCAAGTGAAACTGGCTCATTAGACATTTGTAAAATCTCTGTAACTCTCGAAATAGGCAATTCAACTTTTGTAGCTATCTCTTCTACAGTAGGTTCTCTATTTAACTCCTGTCCTAATTCTCTTCTAGCTCTCATAATTTTATTTAATGTTTCTACAACGTGTACAGGGATTCTAATAGTTCTAGCTTGGTCAGCTATTGCTCTAGTTATTCCTTGTCTAATCCACCATGTAGCATATGTAGAAAATTTAAAACCTTTCCTAAAATCGAATTTCTCAATTGCTCTCATAAGTCCAATATTTCCTTCTTGAATCAGATCAAGCATTGACAATCCTCTATTCAAGTGCTTTTTAGCAACACTTACTACTAATCTAAGATTAGCTTCTCCTAGATGACGTCTAGCTTTATTTCCTTCGTCAACAATTCTTAGAAAATGAGTAGCAAAAATAGGATCTAATGGGGATAAAATTTTTATTAGGTTACCCTTATTTGTTTCTTTGAAAATATCCCTAATCTCAGATTTTTCATCTATCATATCTAAAAAATCATTTGGTAACATTCTTGAAATTGAAGAAATGCCTGAAATCATTTTATGGAATCTTAATTCTGCGTCTTCTAGTGATTCATCATCATTTTTATTACCAAAAGCAAATAACCTGAGAAAAGTATCATAAGTAGCATTACCGCTATCTGATAAAATTTTAAATAACTTGGCTGGAGGTTCCATTTTTCCAGATTTCATTCCTAGTTCCTTAGTTAAAAAAGTTTCTAATTTATCTAAAGATAGTTCATCAATATATTGAGGATTGATTTTTCCGGCTATTTTTTCATTAACATTATATGTATCAGCAATGTATCCAGTGAATTGTTTTTTATCCAATTCACTTAGGCTGCCCCCATAAGGAAGCTTATATCCTTTACGTGCTTCTTCAATTAAAAATTTGAATTTATCATTTTTTACGTAAGCTTTTAATGTATCTTTTTCTTTAATATCTAAATATTTATATATTTTTTTTAGTATTTTAGAACGAATAAATATTTCCTCAAAAGTTTTGGCAACGATTTCATTTGGGGGTGGTTTAAATTTTTGATTATCTGGGCCTATTAATTCTTTTTCGATTTTATCTAACCACTGTGAGACTTCTATATGTCTAGCTAAAACTACTTCATCATCTGCTGTTAAAAGATCTACTCTACCGATTTCTCGAAGATACATTCTTACAGTATCTTCACTTAGTTCGGAATCGTGAGTGGGTTGAGCAGGTGCAGTAATATTTTCATTCATAGACCTAGCGGCTTCCCACATATCCAATTCTGATCTAGTTACGGCTGTAGCTCCTGCATCTTCTACTAGAAGATCTTCATCTTCCATCATTGATTCTCTAGATAAAGTTAGTTTATAATCTTCTAGTACACTATCTTCTACAGAATCAGGTTCAAAATTAGTTTTTTTACGTTTTGGCAACAAATATTCCTTTTATTCAAATGATTTTTTGTACGTTATTAAAAAGCACTCAACTATTAATTTTAACCCTTTAGTCAAGTCTCTAATAATATGGATACTATTTAGTAGTTTTAAAAGTAGTTCAAAAATTTTATTTAGTATTAAAAAGATTACTGTGAAGACAAACATGACATAAATATTAGAGTAAAATCTAGTACGAAACATTTTTTGAAGATAAGGTATAGATATGAAAAAATTCGATTACACAGGATTATTTACTGAAAACTCTGATGATACAGAATTAAGTGTAGTTGAACATGCAAAATATGATTTTGCTGTAGCTTATCCAGCTCCAGAGACGTTACCAATGGATGGGTTAGTAAATGCCCTTCAAACTGCTATTGATTCTAGAGGAGATGAAATAAACCGAGAAATGGCCTATTACCCTCATGTTAAGGGTTCTGAAGAATTAAGAGAGTATACATCCATTAAACTTAAGAAAGATCGTTCTATAGATATTAGTCCAGATGAGATTATTATTACAAATGGCTCAGGTGAGTCCATTCAACTACTTATTCATGCTTTAACTAATCCTGGAGATACAGTTATTACAGAACAATACGTATATGGTGGAACATTCAATCAATTAAAAAAAGCTAAAGCAGATATAGTAGGAACGCCTGTAGATGAAAGAGGTATTATTCCAGATCAATTAGAGGATTTGATTATAAATTTAACAAAACAAAATAGAAATCCAAAATATTTGTATACGATAACCGAACATCAAAACCCTATGGGGCCAACTTTACCTCTTGAAAGAAAAAAAGAAATATTAAGGATTGCTCATAAATATCGAATTCCTATTATTGAGGATGAGTGTTATGTAGATTTAAGATTTGAAGGTGTAGCGCAACCTCCTTTCAGAGCATTGGATGATTCAGGTATAGCTATTTATATAGGTTCTTATTCTAAACTTTTAGCACCTGGCCTAAGACTTGGATATTTTATTGCTTCTGAAGAGGTTACAAGAAGAGCTATGAGCTTTAGACACGGAAGTGGACCTAGTCTTTTTAGTTCATATGCTGTAGAAGGTTTTCTAAAGAATAATCTTGATTCACATAGAAATAACTTTAATCCTCTTTTAAAACAAAAGAAGGATGCTATGACAGAATCTTTAGAAAAAAATTTTTCAAATACAGGAGCCAAATGGTCTAATCCTGAGGGTGGATGTTATTTATGGCTTACACTACCTGAAGAAATTGATTTGTCAATAATTAGAGATGAAATTTTTTCAGAAGGGGTAGGTTATTTAGCTGGACCTAATTTTGCTCCTAATAATGATGGGAAAAATTGTGCTAGATTATGTTTTGCTTTTGAGACACCTAAGAAAAATAAAGAAGGTATTGATCTTCTATACTTTTTGTTAAATAAAAAAGGGTTAGTTTAATACCTTAAAAAGTAATAGTTTCTAGTGACCTTGCTGTTTCAAGTAATTGAGGATCAACTTTTTTTATTTTATTTGCCACTAGTTCTAGAGGTTGTTTTATGATTGTTCTACCTTTGTCAGCTACCATAAATCCACCCTCTCCTTTACTTAAAGATTTTGTAGCAAAAACACCAAATCTACTTGCTAGTAATCTATCTCTAGTAGTTGGAGTTCCTCCTCTTTGAAGGTGACCTATGACAGAAACTCTCGTCTCAAATCCAGTTTGCTCTGAAATAAATTCAGCCAACCTGTTTCCTATTCCACCCAGTCTTTTTGAACCATCTGGTCTAGATGTTATTGTTTGTTCCTGATCGTTAATAAATTTAGCTCCCTCACCAATCACTATCACATTGGAATTATTTCCACTATTCTTATTCATACTTTTTACTGATTTGACAAGTTTTTCTGGGTCAATAGCTTTTTCGGGGGTGATTATTAAATCTGCTCCTCCAGCTATTCCTGATGCCACAGCAATCCATCCAACATCTCTACCCATTGTTTCAACTACCATTATCCTGTCATGAGATTGAGCAGTAGTTTTAAGTCTATCAATAGCTTCTGTTGCGATTTGTACAGCGGTATCAAAGCCTACGGTTATATCAGTTCCAAAAACATCATTATCAATAGTTTTTGGGATTCCTATAACATTGATTCCTTCCTTGTGGGCTAAAAATGCAGTTCCCATAGAACTATTTCCACCAACTACGATTAATCCCCCCAAATTTAATTTTTTAAAAATTTCTATGCAATTGTTTTTATTTTCTTCTATAAAAGGGTTTTTTCCAGAGCATCCTAATATAGATCCGCCTCTGTCTATTATATCTTCAACATCTTTAGGTGACAGATTACGATATTGATTTTCAGATAAACCAGCAAAACCATTTAAAAATCCGATGACTTCCATATTGATCAGATTAGCACTAATCACTACTGAACGAATTATTGCATTTAAACCTGGGCAATCTCCACCCGCTGTTAGTATCCCTATTTTTTTCAAATAATCCTCTATCAAAGTTATTATTTTTAAAGTAATATTTATCATGTATTTTACATTTAACTGATAAATATTACTTAGTCACATAGTAAGTATTTGTTAAAAAATGGAGACAATATTTTAAATGTCAAAAATGAAAGAAATAGCTTTATCTTTAGTAGAATATCCCAAAGGTATTCTTGCAGCTGATGAAAGTACTTCTACAATGAACAGAAGACTAGAGGGAATAGGTTTATCTGGTTCAGAACAAAATAGGGGAATGTGGAGAGACTTAATACTTTCTACAAATGGAATAAATAAATATGTTTCAGGTGTGATTTTATATAAGGAAACTTTAGAGAATTTTTATGATTCAAATAAAATCTCAGATTTACTTATATCATCAGGGATTAAAGTTGGTATAAAAGTTGATGAAGGTGTACAAGAATTACCTCTTTCAAATAGTGAATTTTTTACCAAAGGAATAGATGGCCTAAAAGAGAATTTGATTCATTATAAAAATCTAGGTTCCAATTTCACTAAATGGAGATCGGTATTCAGTATTTCTTCTGATACTCCTTCAAATAAAGCAATTAAATTTAATGCAACATTATTGGCTATTTACGCTTCTGTAGTGCAAGAACAAGAAATGATTCCAATTGTTGAACCCGAGATATTAATGGATGGAGATCATACAATTGAGCAATGTTTTTCGGCTACAGATAGGGTTTTATCAGAATTATTTGATCAAATAAATTATTATAATGTTTCTGTTGATTCTATTATATTAAAACCTAATATGATTTTGCCTGGACAACAAAATGGTACTTTTGTTCAAAATAAAAAAATAGCACAAAATACATTAGAGTGTTTAAGTAAGAATCTTCCAAATGATATTGGAGGTGTGGCATTTCTTTCAGGAGGACAGAGTGATAGCTCTGCTACTAATAATCTTAAAGAAATTTGTCAGTTATCTAAAAGCTTTGATATAAAATATAATCTGACTTTTTCTTATGGTAGAGCTGTATTAGCATCAGCCCTTGAAATTTGGAAAGGTGAAGACAAAAACATTTTATCTGCACAAGAAATGATCATATCAAGATTAGAATCTATTTCTGAAGCAAGAAAAAAATAGTTTTATACTACTGGTGAAGTACCTCCATCAACGTTAACTGAAGCTCCAGTTACGTAGCTAGATCTGCTTGAAGATAAAAAGCATATTACATCACCAGCTTCGATAGCTTCTCCGACACGACCTAGTGGTACATCTGTGCCTTCTGTTTCCCAGTGTTTTTCCAGAGTGTAAGTTGGATCTTTTTCATTAATTAATTTCCATCTATTTCTATTTTGCCTGCTTTTCAATTTTCCAACACATACAGTATTGACACGTATATTGTGCTGGCTGAATTCTTTTGACCAACTTTTTGTTAAAGATATACCAGCAGCTCTAGAAAGGGATGTTGGTTGATTACCAGGTCCTGTAAAAGCATGTTTCCCACCAGGTGTTGTTATATTGATAATGGATCCATTTTTTGATTTTTTTAAATAATTAATGGAATGGCGAACACAAAAAATAGCTCCATAAACTTTGAGTTCCAAATCTTCAGTTAAAATTTCATTAGTCATTTCATCTAATTTATATGATGACGAAGTTCCGGCATTGTTTACTAGAATATCTATTTTGCCCCATTTTTTTATGACGGTTTTAATTAAATTTTCGACCATAGATTCATTTCTTACATCAGTTGGGACTCCGATCACTTCGTTTCCAGTTTCATTAGTAATATCATTGCATGCTTTATTTAGATCACTTTTAGTCCTTGCAGCGATAGCAACCATTGCCCCTTCTCTAGATAAGGAAAGTGCTGCTGCCTTACCTATTCCATGCGTCCCTCCAGTAATTATTGCAATTTTACCTTTAAGTCCTAAATCCATATTTCTTGTCCTTTAGAAATTGAAAATTGTTTAACATCTAGTAATAATAATTTAGATGCTTTCAATTATCTTCATAGATATATGTGGTTTTTGATGTATAAAATCTGATTAATTAGAGATAAAAAATGAAATATAACCCCTTAAAAATGCCTAAGAGAACTATTTTAGGTCCAGGGCCTAGTTCGGCCAACCAGAAGGTTCTTAACGCTATGTCATTGCCTGTTGTAGGGTATTTAGACCCTGCATTTTTTGAATTACTGGATCAAATTATTCCAATGTTATCTAAAGTCTTTAAGACTGAGCAAAATGTGGCTATAGTATCTGGTGCAGGATCTGCGGGCATGGAAGCTGGATTTACTAATTTGGCAGAGAGAGGTGATAAAGTAATAATTTGTAGTTATGGACATTTTTGTGAACGACAAATTATGATGGCTGAAAGATTGGGACTGGAAGTTATTCCTCTCAGGAGTGAATGGGGAAAATCTATGAATCCTCAATTACTTTATGATACTTTAAAAAACAATTCTGGAGTAAAACTTGTTTCTTCTATACATGCTGAAACTTCAACAGGTGTTCTTCAACCTTTAGATGAAATAGTTGAAATGACACATAAGTTTGATGCATTATTTATGACGGATGTTGTTACTTCTTTATCTGGTAGCGAATTGAATTTTGACTCGTGGGATATAGATTATGCTTATGGTGGGTCACAAAAATGTTTAGCTGCTCCACCAGGTATTAGTCCGGTATCGATTAGTGATAATGCTTTGGATTACATAAGAAATCGAAAGACTTTACCTTCTTCATGGTACTTTGATCTTTCTTTGATTATAGATTATTGGTATGACAAAAAACCTCATCATACTGCGCCTGTAAATATGATATACGCCTTGAGAGAAGCTTTATCATTAGTCATGGATGAAGGTTTGGAAAATAGATGGTATAGACATAAAAAAGTTTCAGAAGGCTTAAGAGCAGGCTTAATAGCATTAGGTCTTGAATTACCTATATCAGAAAAAGATAGACTAGATCAGCTTACAGTGATTAGTATTCCTGAAAATATAAACGATGTTGAATTAAGAAATAGATTACTTGAAGAGTATTCTATTGAGGTAGGAAGAGGATTAGGAGAATTTCAAGGTAAAGTAATTAGAATTGGACTTATGGGAGAATCTTGTAATCCATCTAATGTATTTACTCTTTTGAATGCTTTTGAAAAGATTTTACCTCAACTTGGATGGGAGATATCAGAAGGGAAATCCCTTAATGCTGCTAATAATAAGTTTAATGAAAGTAATATAAATTATAATTATTAGTAATTTATGTTCACCAGATTTATACTGGAATTTTTATCTAAATCGTAAATTACTTCTATTTAAATCGCTGATCTTGGAGCAGCCCATCAGCTTCATATCTCTCTCTAAAGCTGTTTTATAAAGACCTAAAGATTTTTCAACTCCTTTTTGACCAGCAGAAGCTAAAGCATATAAGTATAATCTTCCTCCAGCACAAGCTTTTGCGCCTATGGATAAGGCTTTAAGCATATGTGTCGATCTTTGAATTCCACCTTCACAAATAACGTCAATTTTATCTCCAACCGCATCAACGATCTCAGCTAGTTGATCAAAATTTGATCTTGAACCATCAAGTTGTCTACCTCCATGATTTGAGACTATAATACCGGTACACCCAATATCAACCGCTCGTTTAGCGTCCTCAACACTCATGATTCCTTTCAGAGCAAAGTGCCCACCCCAATCAGATGAAAGTTTTTCTGCATCATTCCAGTTCATTGATTGATCTAACATTCTTGAAAAATAACTTCCAATTGAAGTAGCTACATTAGAAAGTTCACTGACACTGTCTTTTAATAAAGGTAATTCAAATTTATCCCTCAATACATAATTCAAGCCCCACATAGGCTTGGATACGAAGCTGTATAAGCTAGATAAGGTCAATTGAGGAGGAGAAGTAAACCCTGTATATAGATCTCTTTCTCGATTGCCGGAAGTAATAGTGTCTACAGTTAAGGCTAAGACATCAAAATTTGAAGCTTTTACCTTTTCAAGTATAGCGTCATTAATACCATGGTCTTTATGATAATAAAATTGGAACATTTTTGGTGTATCTTCAATTCCACCTAATTCTTCTACAGGTACTGTTGTTAAGGTTGAAACTCCAAACATAGTATTAAATTTTTGAGCAGCTTTTCCTACAGCTCTTTCTCCATCATAATGAAAAAGCCTTTGCAGGGCAGTTGGAGAACAATAAAAAGGTAAATCTAATTTTTTACCAAAAATAGTAGTTGATAAATCAATGTTTTCAACTCCTCTTAATACATTTGGGACTAAATCAACATCATTATATGCGCTAGTATTTCTTTGATGAGTGGTTTCATCTTCTGCTGCTCCATCGATATAGTGAAATATAGGTGATGGAAGCTTTTTTTTAGCAAGTTTCCTAAAATCTTTAAAATTGTGACAGTTTTTTAAGTTCATAGTTTCTTCTATAAATAATAATAAATTTTTAATTTATTTGAAATGAAAATAAAACTTTTTCTTTGATTTATTATTTTATTTCATACATAATTTTACTAAGGTACTATTCATGCAAAACTATTCATTAAAATGCTACAAATGTAGCACATTACAAAAAAGTAAATCAGTTTCTACTATTTATTGTGAAAAGTGTAAATCATTATTAATTTGTGTGAATATATCAGATGAAAAATATGATCCTATAAAATCAATAAAAACTTCTAAGGATGTAGGTATATTCACTTTAGGAGAAGGAAATACACCTCTAATTAAAATAGATAACATTGCTAATAGATTGGGATTGAAAAATCTATTTGCAAAGCTTGAATATATTTCTCCTACTGGTTCTTTTAAGGATAGAGGTAGTTCATTAGTTATAAATATTGCAAAAAAAGAAAACATTAAAAAATTTGTTGAAGATTCTTCTGGTAATGCAGGAGCTTCGTTATCAGCATATTCAGCTGCATGTGGTATAGAAGCACATATTTTTGTCCCTGATTCTGCTGGTAAAGGTAAGTTAGATCAAATTTCCATTTTTGGAGCTAATCTACATAAAATTAAAGGTCCTAGAGAAAATTCAATGATAGAAGCTAAAAAGTATTCAAAAATAAAACAAATACCATATTTATCACATAATCTTTCCCCATATTTCTCTGAAGGTATGAAAAGTTTTTCGTATGAGATTGTTGAAGAATTAGATAATATTGACCATATAATTTTTCCTACTGGTAATGGATCTCTTTTACTGGGAACGTGGAGAGGATTATTAGAAATTAACCAAACCACTAATATAAAAATCCCTCATTTACATGTAGCTCAATCTAAGAACATTGAACCCATAGTTGCTGCTTATAACAATTTGAGTTGGAAATTTGATCCATCAAAAAAAACTTTGGGTTCAGGTATATCTGTTTCAAATCCCCCTAGATTAAATGAAATTATTGATGCTGTTAAATCATCTAATGGCTACGCTGTATCGACAGAAGACGAAGAAGCATTAATTTGGCAAAAAAACTTAGCTATGGATGAAGGTATTTTTAGTGAAATAACGAGTGCATTTTCTTTTTCAGTACTTGCAGAACTTGTTAGTAATAAAAAAATATCCAAATATGAAAAAGTTGTCATACCCATCACTGGAAGCGGTTTAAAAGAACCTATTCATTAGATTCAAAAGCCTTTTTAAATCCTTTAATTGATCCTTCCAATACAGAATCTTCAACACAATATGAAACTCTAAAATATCCTGGGCAACCGAAACCTATTCCAGGAACAACTAGAACTAGGTATTCTTTTAGCTTTTCAACAAATTTTTCATCTGATTTATAAGGTGATTTAGGAAATAAATAAAAAGCCCCTTGTGGTTTAAAACATTCGTATCCTATTTTAGTTAATTCCTCATATAAATAATCTCGTTTTTTTCTATATATGCTTATATCCACAGAAGAATTTTGTATTTTGGAAACTACTTTTTGCATTAATGCAGGTGCGTTAACAAAACCAAGTGTTCTGATAGAAAAATTTAGGGCATCCACTAACTCTGGTTTATTATTTATCTTAGGATTTAGGCATATATAACCTATTCTTTCTCCTGCTAAACCTAGGTCTTTAGAGTGAGAGGTAGCAACAATAGAATTATTATGATGTTTATATATAAATGGATATTCAGTGTCATCGAAAATAATTTTTCTATAAGGCTCGTCAGAAATAAGGTAAATATCATTTTGGTACTTTATTTCTGCATCCGATAAAATTTCCCCGATTGATTTTATTATTGATTCATTATAAATAGCGCCGGTAGGATTATTAGGAGAGTTGACTATTAGAGCTTTAGTCTTATTTGTTATTGCCTTTCTCAATTGTTCTATATTAGGATTCCATAATTCATCCGATCGTATAACAATAACTTTTCCATTAAAATTTTGTATATAAAATATATACTCAGCAAAGTATGGTGAAATAATAATTACTTCATCGTTTTCATCTAAAATAGATTTTAAAATTACATTGATACCACCTGCAGCTCCAACGGTCATTAAAACTTCGTTTCCCGAGAAATTAATTTTTGTTTCGCTACTAATATTTTCTGCAATTTTTTCTCTAACATCCATGAATCCTGCATTAGGCATATATCTGTGAGATCCATTTTGGGAATCATTCATAATTTTCAATAGATTTTCTTTGAATTCTTTAGGTGGTTCAAGAAGTGGGTTTCCTAATGAAAGATCAAATACATTCTCACTTCCGTGAATAGATCTAAGTTTATTTCCTTCTTCAAACATTTTTCTTATCCAAGAACTGTCTTCCATTTGCTTTTTTATTATGTTTGAAATACTCATTTACTTTTTTTATCTGGTTTTGATCGAGAAAATAATTTATTAAATAGAGAAAAATTTGAATCTTCTATCACTATTGTACCGGCAATCTTATCGTGCCATGATTGATTTTTTTTATCAAATATAATCCATAATACACCAATACCTATTACTATTAAGGAGACAAATCTCCCTGCGATTTCTCTAGGAATAGCTTTAGGCCCGGGTAGATAACCTTCCAAATCGACTACTTTAATCCCCGTAATCCATTTTCCTAATGTTTTACCTTTTATTGCAGTAGGAATGACAAAATAACTAAGAATGAAGATCAAGTCTAAAAATGTTGAGTTAGAGCTAAACATAAAGCCTTTAGAAATAGGAGCCACCATAAAAATTATCATAACAATTATCCCTACATCTAAAATAAATGCGTATAGTCTTTTTATTGGGCTAGCTAAATCAGCATTATTGTTTGAATTAATATTTTTCAAAGATAAAAATTAACCTGATGTATAAAGATTCTGAGTTACTATAAATATAAATATAAATTTACATAATAGTCAATTGTCTTTTTATACAATTTAGGGGTATGTATGTTCAAACTAAATGATAAAGTTTCTCTGATAACAGGGGCAGGCTCTGGAATAGGTGAATCTATTTCTAGCTTGTTTGCTAAACAAGGATCAAAAATAGCATTAGTTGATATTGATGAATCCAGATGTAATAAAATTAAATTAGAAATAGATAAACTAGGTGTTGATAGTAAAGTGATTCAAGGAGATGTATCTAACGGTGAAGGATGTAAAAAAATAGTTGATCAATGTGAAGAATATTTTGGAAAGGTAGATATTTTAGTAAATAGTGCTGGTGTAACCCCTAGATATGCTCCTGATAGTTGGAGTTTCGAAAAGAAGTGGGATTGGGTAATAGATATTAATCTTAAGGGTACAGTGATGATGTCAAAATACGTTTCGGAAATAATGTTATCAAATGGCTATGGCTCAATTTTAAATCTTTCTTCAATAATAGGTTTGGTAGGGTATGCAGAAGGATTAAGTGATGGATTCAATCCTTATCCTCACTCAAAAGGAGGTGTAGTTCAGTTTACAAAAGATATGGCAGTAAAATTTGCTAAGTCCAATATAAGAATTAATGCTCTTTGCCCTGGTTTTACTTATACCTCTCTAACTAAGACTTTGACTGATGATAATACTATGAGAGAAAAACTTGAATCTTTGCATCCAATGGGACGCTTAGGTGAACCACAAGAAATTGCAAATGCAGCACTGTTTTTTGTTTCAGATGAGGCATCGTTTATAACAGGAGCATGTGTACCTATAGACGGTGGTTATACCGCTCAATAATTTAACTTATTATTGGTAGTTTAATAGTGAATGTTGTTCCTGAGTTGATTTTACTATTTACAGAAATTTCACCATTATGGGCTTCTATTAAACTTTTTACAATTGAAAGCCCTAAACCTACTCCACCGGTCTTTTTTGATCTAGATTTGTCTACTCTGTAAAATTCATTGAATATTTTATTTACTTCTTTCTCTGGTATCCCTTCACCTTGATCAATTATTTTTATTACATAGTAGTTATCACTTATTTTAGAACGGATTGTGATTTCATTATTTTCTGAATTATAACTGAAAGCATTTTCAATTAAGTTAGCTATAATTTGTCTCATCCTCGTATCGTCGAAATAAATTTTCTTTTCTTCAGTAATATTTTGTAATTCGAGATTGATTTTCACACCAGAATTTTTAGCTCTAGGATAAAAATCTTTTGTAGATATTTCTATTATTTTTACAATATCTCCTTCAACTAAATTTAAATTCAAATTTCCGGATTCTATCATTGATAAAACTCTAAGATCATCAACCAAATTATTAAGATGTAAGGTTTGATTGAATAAAGTATCTATATTTTCATCATTAGGTTTCAATACTTTATCTTGTATACCTTCAAGGTAACCCCTGATATTAGTTAAGGGTGTTCTTAATTCATGTGCAATATTAGCAGTCATTTGTCTACGCTCTTTTTGTAAAGATTCCAACTCATTAGCCATGTTATTAAAGGTTTTAGATAATTGGCCTATCTCATCGTCACTTTCAACCTTAACTCTATAATTTAAATCTCCTGAACCTATTTTTTTTGCAGCTTTAGTTAGATATTTTACTGGCTTGAGTGATTGTCTAGTAAAAATACTAACAATAAATAATCCTGCAATAACTGAGGTTGTACCAGCTATAATTAGGGCGTTTTGAAAAGTAGATTGAAGGTCTGTAAGAGGAGGTTCTACAACTTCAAGAACTTCAGAAATAATTCTTTGGCTATTGTTATTTAATTCACCTTCTAAATTTGTATTTTGAACATTTTTTGAGTTAGAGATAATTTGTTGACTAACAGGTTGAGGAATAATAGCATTATGTCTGGGTTTATCATTTATTAACATCCATCCTGCATTCTTACCATTTATGATAATAGGTCTTTTGTAGATTGGCTTAAATATATTGGATTTTAAATCATTACCTATACGTTGGTTATGAGAATCAGCTACAATTTTACCTTTTGAATTTATAATAACTACATGCCATCCAAAAAGAGTTCCTACTTGTTGTGCTGCATACTGTACATCATCCCAATCATTTGTAGCTTCGTATGTTTTTGTTATAAGTTCTTCAGCTCGAATATTTTTAACAGTTTCTATTTCATTTCTTAGAACTACAATTTCACTTCTAGTTACATAAGCAGAATATCCAGAAACAAGCGAAATAGCGATTAGTAATATTGAAGCGAAGCCTATTGTTAACCGAACTTGCAGACTATGAAATATCGCTATCAAATCTGTAACCCATTCCGTATACTGTGGAGAATACTCCTTTTCGTAATCCGGAATTTTCTAGTTTTTTTCTGAGATTAGAAATATGCGTATCTACTGTTCTATCATAACCTGAAAAATCATATCCAAAAACACTTTCAATTATTTGATCTCTAGAAACTACTCTACCTGATGACTCTATAAAGAAATTTAGCAATCTATACTCGGTAGGTGTGACTGTAACATTATTTTCTTTGATCCTAACTCTTCTCGATGCTGTATCCAAATATATATCTCCAGATTGAATATTTTCAGAAATCTGAACTTGTTTATTACCTGATGTGTTTACTCTCCTCAGTACAGCCTTAACTCTTGCAACAAGTTCTCTCGGACTAAAAGGTTTTGTAATATAATCATCCGCTCCATTTTCTAGTCCGTCTAATCTATCTAATTCTTCAATTTTTGCAGTAACCATTATTATTGGGACATCTGAATTTATTCTAACTTTTTTACAAATTTCAATACCATCAATTTTTGGTAAATTAAGATCTAGCAAAATTAAATCAGGATTATCATTCAATGCTTTATCTAATCCTTCTTTTCCATCCATAGAGAAAATAACTTCAAATCCATCATTCACTAAGTACATTCTTATTAGCTGTTGTACGGATTTGTCGTCCTCAATTATTAATATTTTTTGAGTCATAATATTCTATTTTACAATTTATACATACTATTTGACTTAAATTATCATTTTAGTATGTCAAGATATTATTAAGATCATTTTTTGAAATAGTAAATTAGCTTAATAATATCTTGATATTTTATTCACAAATTCTTGAATATTGAGTTATAAGATTATACTGTTGAGTCAATCAGTAATTTACTTCTAACTTTTAAATCTCAATAAACCTCCTTGTAAGAGATAACTTTGATTGGCTCAACTTTTTAGTACTGACAAATTTGTAATAACTTTGATCTTCTTATGTATTGTGACTGTTTCCATTTATCTTTGAGAATTATATATTTCGTATGTTTTAATATGGTATTAAGGTTTAAAAGTGGAGTATTTTATACATATAACAATTCTTCAGAGGAAAAGATTATGAAATTAGTAGGACATGTAGAAGTTACTAAAGGTTATGAGCATTGGAAAAAAATATTTTTATCTCATGAATCAAAAAGAAAAGAATACGGAATAGAAACAGTTTTTACTGGGAAACAAGCTGATAACCATAGTATAGTCCATGTTTGTCTAGAAGTTCAATCAATGGATAATCTTCAGGAATTCATGAAAGATCCAGAAAATGGAAAGGTATTTATAGAAGCAGGAGTCAAAATAGAAACTCAAATTATGGTTCCTATTATCGAATGATGATAAATATAAAAGGTAATTTTTCAATTTAGATTTATGTCACCCCTGACAGGATTCGAACCTGTGACCTAGAGATTAGAATTAACTAGCTATAAAAAGCTTAGCTAATTGGTCAATAATTATTTTTCTCAAAAAAATTATTATATTTAAAAGAATATAGAATAGATAATGTTTAAACGATAAATCAAGCTCATAATCAAAATATAGTACATGTTTGTCAAGATATTCTATACATGGATAAAGCTCAGGAATACTTGAAAGATCCAGAAAAATGGAAAGTAT
>CAZBHC010000005.1:0-26324 GCA_964491775.1 uncultured Dehalococcoidales bacterium
ATTTAATTATTCTAAAGGTGCGAAAGTTAAACATGATATTTTTGGAGACGGTATAGTTACCACTAGTGAATTGGATGGAGGGGAAGTAATGTTTAAGAATTTTGGAGTTAAGAAATTAGTTTGGAATTATGCTCCCATGAGTTTATATGAACATGAATCAGAGATAGATTTTGTTGATCCAGAAATAGATTCAGCATAATGAAATTTTTCTATATTAAGAATTTTGATAGAGTTTATTCGTTATGTTTAATTTCTTTTTGTTTGGCTTTGATTTCTTTCTTCTTATTGTTGTTTTTTCCTTTGTTTTCTGAAGATGTACAGAATGACCAAAATCTAATTTCTCTAATAAATTATGGCTCTTATTTACAGATATTTATTGCTATGATTCCAGTTTTGTTTACTGGGATTTTATTAGTAATAATTGATCGATACAAACCACCAGATAAAAATAACAAAATACATTTATTTATAACAACATTATTTTATTATTCTTATATTTTGGTAGCAATTCCTACATTTGGTATTTTGTATTTACCTTCTATTATTTTTATTACAGGGGCAACAGTTTCTACTTTTATACGCAGAAAAAAATAATTTTAGAAAATTAAAATTATTATTATTGTTTCTAATTATAATTTAAATATTGTAGATTTAAGTGGGATCAAATTTTTAAATGAATAAAAAGTCTAATAAAAAGATAATTACAGATGAATTGAAGTCGTACTTAAATGTCGAATCGAAACCTACATTTTATGATGTTGATAAAAATTCTGTAAAAAATTTTGCTTTAGCTGTGGGGAATAAAAACCCATTATATTTTGACGAAACATTTGCTCGTTCAACAGTTTATGGAACAATAGTTGCTCCTTATATGTATTTGAGATCTTTAAGACCACTTAGATTTGATCCTGAATTTCCAGAACCATTTTCTCATATATTAGATGCCGGAAGTAAATTTAATTTTTTCTTTCCAATAAAAATTGGAGACAGTATTTCAGTAGTAAAAAAATTAGTTGATATTTTTGAGAAAGATGGGCGAATGGGTAAAATGTTATTCAGAAAAATAGAGATTACATATTCAAACCAAATTAATCAAATCGTAGCCAAAGAACTGAACACGATTATTACTTATGGATATGGTGAAAAGGATCCTGGACTTGAAGAACATTCTTAACAATAATGCGATAACTAGTTTTTCTCCTAAATTTTGGTATGAAGATATAGATATAGGATATGAGTTAGACACTGAAACAAAAATCGCTTCTACTCAACAATTAGTGATGTATGCAGGAGCTTCAGGGGATTATGTCCCTATTCATTATGATTCAGAAGTTGCAAAAAATGCAGGTCATGAAAAAGTGATTATTCATGGTGCATTAAAAATGGCATGGTTATCAAATTTTTTGACTGAATGGGCTGGAATAAATTCAATTTTAAGTGAATTGGAGGTTCAATATAGATCAATAGATTATCCTGATGAAGAACTTTTTTGTGAAGGAAAAGTTGTTGGTAAAAATATTGAAAATAATTGTGGAATTATTTCTCTAGAAATATCTTTAAAAAAAGCAGATGAGACTTTATCAGTCATTGGTAATGCAAAGATAATAATGCCATTAAGAAAATAAACTTTGGAGTATTAAATTGGAAAAATTTTTAAATAATCAGGTTTTTGTTTTAGTCGGAGCAAAAAGTAATGAAAATAAAAAAATAGTTGAATCATTAAATACAGAGATATCTAATTTTGGAGGGAAGGTTTTTATAGTTGATGATTCTTTAGAATCCTGGGATGAAAGTGAAAAGACTTTAGAAGAAGTAATATCACGTTATAGTAGAATTGATGGACTAGTTACTTTTAATAATCTTTATAGTCAATCTACTAATTCAGGTAATATACAAGATACTGACCTTTTGGATTGGTCTAACATAATAAATTATAACCTTAAAGGTGTATTTAATTTTGTTAGACAAGTTGCTCCTATTTTTAGAAAACAAAGAGGAGGGAGAATAGTAACAATAACTACTCCTAATTCAATAGATCCTTCCCCTAGTAATGATGTAGCTGTTACTGCATCAGGTTCCGGTGTATTAGGTTTGACCAAAGTATTAGCAAAAGATTTAGGTAAATACGGTGTAACAAGTAATTCAATAATTCCTATATATTCTGACAATACTCTTGATAATATAAATTCTTTTATATGTTATTTATTGTCTGCTTATTCTGGTCCTGTGAATGGACAAATTTTTCAATTAGAAGGTATGAAAATTTCCCATATGACTTTACCTAGACGTAATAGAACTATTTACAATCAAAATCCTCCAGGTAGATGGGAATTAGATAAATTGGATCGAATGATTCCAGGAATAATATATACTTCACAAAACAAAAATATACCAAATAAATCTACGGATAATCCAACCAAAAGATTATCTGGAAAAGTTGCTGTTATCACAGGTTCTGGTAGAGGTATTGGTAGGGGTATAGCTCTGAAATTAGCTGATGAAGGTGCATCGATAGTTGTTAATGATATTGGAGCTAATTTGGATGGATCAGGTCAAGATATTTCTCCAGCTCAAATGGTGGTTGAAGAAATAACAGAATTGGGGGGTAGGGCAGTAGCTTCAAATGATTCAGTATCGGAATTTTCTGGTGGTCAAAATATAATAAACAAAGCTATAGAAGAATTTGGTAGGTTAGATATTGTTGTTACTCCTGCTGGGATTTTACGTGATCGAATGATATTCAATATGACAGAGGAAGAATGGGATCAAGTAATTTCAGTCCATTTGAATGGGACATTTAACATAGTTAAACCTGCTTCAGAAATTTTTATTAAACAAAAATATGGAAGGATAATTACATTTAGTTCAGTATCAGGATTATACGGTT
Organism: uncultured Dehalococcoidales bacterium; assembly: GCA_964491775.1. Lineage (GTDB taxonomy): Bacteria > Chloroflexota > Dehalococcoidia > Lucifugimonadales > Lucifugimonadaceae. The sequence goes on from CAZBHC010000005.1 coordinate 2,888, forward strand.
ATGGAGGACAAGCTAATTATGGTGCTGCAAAAGAAGCTATAGCAGGCTTTACAAGGGCTGTTGCAGCAGATTTAAAACCTTATAATGTTACTGCTAATATAATTTCACCTGGGGCTAGAACTAGAATGACTGATTCTATCCCTTCTACTACATCTGATTTACGTAAAGGTAGTTTTTTGCCATCTCCTAAAGGATCTATTACAGACGATCCTAACGATATTGCTCCTATGGTATGTTGGTTATGTAGTGAAGAATCTGAAACATTTACTGGGAAAATTTTCCATTCAATTGGGAACTCAATTTCAAGTATGGATATTCCAGAAATAAGTAGACAAATAATCAATGAAGATAAATGGTCAGTTGATCAAATTGCAGGTATATTTGAAACTACTATTGGAATGGATCTAGTTAATCCTTCTCCACCACAAGAATAAAAATTTAGTTAGAAATATATTTTATTGAATTTGTAATTAATTTTTGGAACATTGGATGCAATTGACTTGCACCAGAATGACCAAGAGCAATGTTTGCAATTTTACCTTTACCATATTCATATGTCCAACCTAATGGTTTAACTTCACCATCAACAATTCCGTGTATAAATGTATTTATATTTTCTCTTAAATCTAGTCCACAATAACATTCATCATAAGTCCAAAAATCTGCAATTCCTTCAGATACCGGATGATTTTTATTATCCACATATACTTTGAACCATCCAAATGGTGGATGCCAACTTTCTCCTAATACCCAACCTCCACCTGTAATATTTCTCATTTCTTTCCAATCAGGACAAGATGCTGGAGATATGTGTATGGATAATAAACCTTTTCCATTGTGAATAATATTTTTGAAATTGTTTTTTTGCTTTTCAGAAAAATCATTATTCGTATCATTTTGACGTAATGTATTCATAACAATTAAATCAAATTTAAAATTATTATTATTAAGTTCATTTGCAGATTCAGAAATAATTGCATCATGGCCATTTTCTACTAATAAATTTTCCAAAATCGGAGTAGTTTCATCATAGGGATGGTTCCCGCCAGAGATTATTAATATTTTCATAAAGTTTCCTTTATTTATTAAAAGCTAATTTATTCTTATTTAAATCAATATTATCACTTTGCCAAATTTTTCTATCTATTTCCATACGTATAAAATTATAACCATTTTTTCTAACTGTGTTTTTCTTCAAAAATCCAGACTTTATGAATGAAGATTGTGCTCTAAGATTTGTTTTGAGGGTGTGTAGATAAACTAAGTCAATTTCTGTATTAAGAAAAATATGAAATAAAATAAGTTTTACTGCTTCCGTACCATGACCTTTATTCCAATATTTTTTATTCCCAATCATAATTCCAAGCTCAGTTGTTTTTTTACTGTAATCTATATCGTAATACATACAATTTCCAATATGTTTTTTTTCTTTAGTTTCGATAGCGAATCTAACAGACCATTTTGAAGGATATTTCAGTTGTGATTCATGAAATTTTAAATATTCATCTAAAGATAAAGTTATTGGATTAGTTGCATCTAATTCTGATAGTTGGGGATCAATTCTCCATAGGTAATCAGATTCACCATCAGACAAAATTTTTGGTCTAATGTTTACATTCAAGCCTTCAATTAATTTTGAGGTTACTTCAATTGAGCTTTTTGAAAATGGAAATAGCTTTTTCCAGGATTTTTGATTCATTTTTATATGTTAGCAAAGATATAGCTTCATTTAGTTTTATCCATTTAACTATATCGAATTCATCATCATGATACTTAGTGTTTCCTCCAGTATAATCCATTAGATACCAATGAACATCTTTATGAAATATTATATTTTTATAATTACTAAAGTCAATTAATTTACTCGCATAGTTATCATTTTGAAATTTGTGGTTTGTCGTGCCTATCTTTTGTACAATTTTTACATCTAGGCCAGTTTCTTCTTTTACTTCGCGTAATGACGTAATCTCTTTTGTTTCGTTTTCTTCTGGTTTACCTTTAGGTAATGTCCATAAGGAATCTTTTTCTCGGTAACACAAAATTACTGATATTCCTTCTCTATTTATGATCACGCCACCAGCAGCCCAAGTATTAACTACTTTTAAATTAGATTTCAAATTTTTATATAAACTGTTTGTTGTTATTTAAATATTGGTAAAATATTAGAATACATATATATATAATATTATTTAATTGATTTTGAATAATTAATTGATATTGTGTGTTATTTTTGATAAAAAAAATGAACATTTATCGATATTTATAATTTAGAATTGTATATAAGAGTTTTTAGTGAATCCTTAAACAAGAAAATTAGGTTTCGTGGTGCAAAAAAAAGATTTCGTTATTAGATTCGCGGGTGAGGGTGGACAGGGTTTAGTTACATCTGCAGACGCTCTAGCTAGGGCGGCTACTTCTGCTGGGTATTACACCCAGACTTTTTCTACTTTTCCATCTCAGATAATGGGAGGACCTGCTTCTTCTCAAGTAAGAATATCTACTTCTCCAGTTTTATCTTCCGGAGATGGTATAGATGTTTTGGTAGCTTTGAATCAATATGCTTATGATAATCACCATGAAGACTTGGTTGAAAATGGAGTAACTATATATAACGCAGAAGAATACACCTTACCTGACGGTGGTAATTATTTTGGAATTAAGGCTGATGAAATTGCCAAATCTACTGGTAATACTCGAGCAGCAAATATGGTTACCATAGGTGCGGTCTCTAATTTAATAAACTTTTCCTTATCTGAGGTAGATAAATTTATTAAGAACAGATTTTCTAGAGGCAGAGCCAATGATCAAGAAATTATAGAAGCAAATATAAAGGCGGTTAGACTGGGTTCTGAGATTGCAAATGACAGTGGTTTTTCTGTGGGTGAATTAGCCGAACCTATAAAACCAGATTATGAACAAATTATGATAACAGGTAATGCTGCTATCTCTTTAGGAGCTGTAGCAGCTGGATTGGAGTATTATGTTGGATATCCTATCTCTCCAGCTACAACTATTTTGATTTGGATGGAAAATAATTTAATTGGCAAAAATAAATTTGCTTACCAAGTATCATCTGAGATAGAAGCAATTAATGCTATTCTCGGTGCTGGTTATGCGGGGAAAAAATCAATGACTGCAACCGCTGGTCCTGGTATAGCTTTAATGAGTGAAGGTTTGGGTTTAGCGTGGATGGCAGAGATTCCACTAGTGGTAGTTGATGTTCAGAGAGGAGGTCCTGCTACAGGATTGCCTACGAAATCTGAACAATCTGATTTATTTGCTTGTATGCATCCTGCGCATGGAGACGTGAAGATGCCTATATTAGCGCCAGGTAGTGTTGAAGAATGTTTTTATGCTGGTGCTTTAGCAGTAAATTGGGCAGAAAGATATCAGGGACCTGTTATTTTAATGAGTGAGATGGCTCAAGCAGAGCGAGGAGAGAATATTCCTAAGCCAGATTTAAGTAAAATTAGTGATGAAACAAGGGAAATTTATGCTGGTGATAATGGTTTCAAACGTTATCAATCTTGGGATATATCAGATAAATTAACTCCAATGCCAATACCTGGTGGATCTGGAGCTTATGTAGCTAATGGTTCTGAGCATGATGAAATAGGTGACACTACTCATTTGCCCATTCACCATATAAGATTAACTGAAAGAAGATTTAATAAACTAAAACTTCTTGATGGTGCTCATTATGAAATAGAAAATGAAGATAAGCCAATTATATTAGCTCCATGGGGTTCTTCTAAAGGTCCTGCCAGAGAGGCTTATGAAAGATTATTAGCCAGTGGTGTTGATATAGGATGGGCATATTCAGTTGCTCTTAATCCTTTACCTGAGAAAATTTCCGATGTTTTATCTAAGGCAGAAAAAGTTATAGTTCCTGAGCTTAACTATCAAGGTCAATGGTCTGCTTTATTGCGCCAAGATGGGATAAATGCTGAATCAATCGTTAAGTATGATGGAACACCTTTTAGACCTGGTGAGCTTGTTTCTAAAATTTTAAATTTTTTCAAAACTGAGGTAAGAAAATGAGTAAAAGAAATTCTGAGTATGATTTTGTTTGGTGTCCTGGTTGTGGGGATTTTGGAGTTAGAAGAGCTTTGGAGTTTGCTTTGACAAATTATACTTCTGAGCATGAAAAACCATATAACACTAATGTAATAGTAGCAGGGATAGGTTGTTCAGGTAATATGGTGCATTTGATAGAAGGAGATCAACCATTTGGAATACATGGTATTCATGGAAGAACTTTACCTATAGCTTTAGGTATTAAATCTTCTAGACCTGATTTAAATACTATTATTGTAGCTGGAGATGGAGATTTTTTATCTATTGGTGCAGAACATATTGGTCCTGCAGCTCAGAGAAATTTAAATGTCACTTGTATAATAATGGATAATGGAGTTTATGGTCTAACGAAAGGCCAATCTTCACCAACTTCTGATATGGGTAAAATTACAACTTCAACACCTTACGGTAAAATAGAAGTTCCAGTTTCCCCATTGAATTACTACATGACAGTTGGTGTTTCTTATATAGCTTCATACTACTCAAGTAAGCCAAAGATTTTAGCTAATTTTATTAAAGACGCGATGAACCATAAAGGTTTTAGTATTGTTCATGTGCAGTCTCCATGTACTACTTACAATGACACATATGAATTATTAAAAGGTAAACCTAGAGAAGGGATTCCTGGTTTAGCCTGGGAAATACCCGAAGATCATGATCCATCAAGTGAAAATTCAGCATTTGATTTACTCCAAAGACCAGGTATACCGTTGGGTCTTGTTTACAAAGCAGAAGGAAAAACTTTAGAAGATAGGCAAGAAGAAATTAGAGAAAAAGTTAAAGAGAAAGATATAAATGAAACTATATCTCAATATGTTATTTAATTTTTTCCACCTGCAATATTAAAATATTCCTTATGTCTTTTATGGAAGATTATGCTATGAGTCAGTACTGCTATAAACATTAATGTTATTCCTAAGACTAGTGTAATTTCCACATTTGTTTTTTCAAAGAATGATAATAGTACAAAAATAGAATATCCAGCCATACCAGCCCAAAGAGACGGATGTAACGTGATTCGAGAAATAAGTATTACAATAATTCCTGATATGAAAAAAGCAGGTAAAACAGCGTAAGGAGCTATTGCTGTAGATATTCCTGCAAGTGTTGATACACCGTCACCACCACGAAATTTTGTAAAAGGAGAATTCCAATGAGCTAAAATTGAAAGAGAACTTGGTAATAGAAGAATAATTCCATCAAGACCTAGAATCTTAGCTACAATAATTGTCGTAGATCCTTTAGTTACATCTATAATGAACACATTTATTCCGCCTATTTTTGAAACTCTCTTCCAAACGTTTGTAGCTCCAGCTTGACGTGATCCAACTGTGAAAACATCCACTCCTTTAATTTTTGAGACTAAGTAAGCAGTTGGGAAAGATCCAATAGAATATCCAATAATGCAAGAAAAAATAATTATAAGTAATTCATTCATAACCAAAAATTATATTTGCTTTTTAAGTTTTTCTTCTTGATAAGGAGGTGATATTTCATTTTTTTCTTGTTCAGTTATATATTTTGAAGGACATTTTACAGTTAAATTTTCAGCAATAAAGACACCATTATTTTGTTTATGCCCTTGGATAATAATCTCTGAATGTTTATTGAAAAATATTTGTCCTATTTCACCCTTATAAATAACTTTCATTTGATAATTATTATCTTCATCTTTAATTTCAAAATGTGCAGTTAATCCGTCAACATCTTTATAATATGAATTTTCTACTAATTTTCCAGAAACCCCTAAATAATCTTCACTATTTGGTTCTAAGTTTATAGTTTCTGTGACAGATAAATATCTGACTGTATAGTCTGATAAAAGTACAAATGAAAAATAACTTATCGCTATTATGGAAACAATTAAGAAAAGAACAATTTTAAATTTTTTGTTAAGTAAAATGCTAGTTTGACTAACACTTTGATTTGAAATTTCTTTCTTTCTTTTCATTTTGATTTTAGTAGTTTAATTTCTTCTTTTATATTTGATAAACGTCTTGATAGATAAATGATGTATCCAAAGAAAGTTAACCATGCAAGTCCAAAAACTATGAAAAGATAGTTTAAGTTTGTATCAAGATTTTCAGAATTTTTTGTCGTTATAGAAATAGCATATTCTGCATCTTCTGAATCGTGTGAATGGTGTACTACGATCGTAATTGGGGATAACATATTTTGCTGATCATTTAATCTGTTAATAGATTCATTAATATCATTACCGAAAGCTGAAATCCATCTTTCACCTACTGAATTATCCAAACCTAATACTGTATCTGAAGTGATTATTATATTGGATTTTACTCCCTTATTATCTGTTATTGATAAAATTGTATTTTCATTTGTTGTTTCAATGGTAGAAATAAAACCATTTATAATTTTATCTTCACCACCATCATCATCTGCATACACTTTTTGAGGGATTAGTAAGAATAAAATCAAAAAAAATGAAGCCAATAAGATATTTGAAATTTTTCTTGTTTTGAAATTTTTATTTTCCAATTTAAATCCTTTTTTACGTTTTATTTATTATGATTAAGTCTATTTCATCTTCATGTTTTTGTAGAACGTATCTAAGTGAAATTAAAGATACTAAAACTAAAGTGAAAGTTATTGCAGAAAACAAAAGCGTAAGACCTATACTTTGAGAAATAGATGAATCATTAGTTGCTGCTGGCCCAACTATTAGAGGTGGGTGAGCACGTTCCCAAAGATTAGCTGCGAAATATATTATTGGTGTATCAATTGCGCCAATAATACCTAGAACTGCTGAAATTCTTTTTTGTTGAATTCCTTTTGGAAAATATGCCCTGAACATTAAATAGGCCACAAAAAGTATAAATAAAATAAGAGAGAAAGTTAATTTTGCTTCACCTGTCCAAAAAACACCCCATACAGGTCTAGCCCATAACATTCCTGAGATTAACATCATTGCACCAAAAATTGCTCCAGATTCTGCTGCAGATAGAGCAATTCTGTCCCATTTTTCAGATTTTTTATATAGATACATTATAGATGAAAATGCAACTATACAAATAGCTGCCATACTGCCCCATGCTAAAGGTACATGTAAATATAAAATTCTTTGTATGGATCCTTGATTAATTTCAGTTGGTACCCAAACGAAAATCATCCACATATCTACTATAACTATTAAGCCAGTAAAGATGATAAAAATATTAATAAAATTTAATTTGGTTATTTTCATATGATAAGAAACTATTTAATTCCAATTTAATTGTAATTTATTCTTGTAGAATGTGATCGAATAAAAGTAATGAAATTAAGAAAAAAAGCGCATCATAAACTAACACGAAGAATATCCATGAAAGCATGTCTGAGAAATTGCTATTTTGTATGATTTTATCCATACAATCCACACCGGCAAATAAAAGTGGGGTAACAGCAGGAAAAAAGACAAGTGATAACATAACTTCTCTTGCCCTAACCCTTATGCTCATTATTGCAAAAAAGGTTCCTAATGTAGACAATCCAAAAGATATTATAATGGTTAGTAATAAATATTCTATTTTGAGTATATTAATATTGAATAGAATTGATGTTATAGGTAATGCAAAAATAGATGAAATTAGAACAAGTATAAAATTACTTGTAAATTTACCTAAAAAAATTATATCCCTAGATATAGGTGATAAGATTAATGCTTCAAGTGCACCATTTTCGACTTCTATAGAAAATCTTCTGCCTAATGCAATAGTGAAAGAAAAAATTATGGCTGACCAATATATTGCAGGTACAATTTTTTGAGTTTCCTTATTATTTACATCTATAGAAAAAACAAAAATTGATAAAACTAATGTTGAAAATCCTAATATTGTAAATAAAACTTCTTTTCTTCTTAATTCTAAAATGAGATCTCTTCTAGCAATATTCCATATGGTTTTAAAAGGGTTCAAGATCTTAGATTCTTTTTATCATTTGTAATGTTTACCAATGAAGAATTCTCCATCAAAAGTACTTGATCGGCAATATCAATCCATTTTTCAAATCTGTGTGATGCTAATAAAATACTTGTACCTAATTTCTTCTGTTTTATAATTTCCCTTAATAAAATCTCTTGGCTTTGTTTGTCTAGACCTGAGTCTGGCTCATCCAAGATAATTAGTTTTGGGTTATTTAAGAAAGCTTTAGCATTTGCTATTCTTTTTATTTGTCCTTGAGATAAATATTTTATTTTTTTTTCTAAAATTTCTATTAATTGAAATCTATCAACTATATTTTCAAGGTTTTCTTTTTTATTAGTTATTCCGTATAAATCTGATGAGTATTCAAGATTTTCTTTTCCAGTAAAATCGTCATACATCATACTTTTGTGCATTCCGAACCCAATTTTACTTCTTACGAATTCTTTTTTAAGTGATTTTTCAAAAATTTTTATTTCACCTTCATCATGTGAGCATAAAGAAGAAATAATTCGTATTAAGGTGGTTTTACCTGATCCATTAGATCCAGTAAGAAGCACAAATTCACCTGTACTTATTTCAAAGTTTATATTTTCAAGTACTTTTTTATTACCAAAACTTTTACATAGTTTTGACACTTGAAGTAGATTTATATTTTTTTGATTTTTCATTCCTATAGAATAATAAATATTTATATGTTTAAGGATACTATTCTAAGCATTCATTATGAAGCAAAGACTGCAAAAAATAATAGCATCTTCTGGGATTTCTTCTAGACGTAAGGCTGAAGATTTAATAAAAACTAATCGGGTTAAGATTAATGGAAATTTGGCTGTACTCGGCTCTTTAGCTGATCCTGAAAATGATCATATAGAGCTAGATGGTAATATTATTACACCTCAAATTAAAAGATATGTTCTTCTGAATAAACCATTGGGATATATTTCCACTATGCAAGATACTCATGATAGAAAAATTGTCTCTTCTTTAATTCCATTTAAAGAAAGGATATATCCAGTGGGGAGATTAGATATAGATACTTCAGGATTGATAATTCTGACAAATGATGGTGAATTCTCCAATATGATTACACACCCAAAAAATAAGATTATAAAACGTTATCTTGTAACCGCATATAAAGATATTGATTCATCTCAAATAGATAAATTATATAGAGGTGTTTATTTGAGCGATGGGTATGCAAAAGTACATAAAGTTATTAGATTACAAAACAAGAAAAAGATTCAAATAGATATAGGATATGGAAAAAATAGAATAATCAGAAGGTTGATGAGAGCATTAGGCAATCCTGTATTTCAACTTAAAAGAATAAAAATAGGACATTTGAAATTATATGGATTAGAATCAGGTGAATGGAAGACGATTTCGAAAGATGAACGTGATAAACTTCTCCGTAGGGATTCTAGAACGTATAAATGATCCTTTTATACGAACAATATTTTAATTTCGAGAGGTATTAAATGAAATTTGTAAGATTTTCGGTAAATTCAGAAGAAAAATATGGAATAATCGATAATGAAAATGTTAAAGAAATAACTAATTCTCCAATCGGTAAATCCTACAAAGAAACAGGTGAAATATTTGATATCAAATCAATCAAAATATTAGCTCCAAATCCGAACCCAGGGAAAATGTTATGTCTAGCATTGAATTATGAGAGTCATTTATTGGGTGCTGATAAGCCTTCAAGACCAGAGCCATTTTATAAAAACTCTAATGCGATTATTGGTCCTGGAGATACTATAATATTACCTGAAGATGCAGGTTTAGTAGTTTGTGAATCTGAATTAGTAGCTATTATTGGTAAACAAGCGAAAGATGTTAGTGAGAAAGATGCACTTGATTATGTATTTGGTTATACATGTGGGAATGATGTAAGTGCTAGAGAATGGCAGGCTGGGACTAGATCAGATAAGCAGTGGTGGAGAGCAAAATCAGCAGATACTTTTGGGCCTACAGGTCCATATATAGTGACTGATATAGATCCTCAAGATCTTTCTATACGTGGATTTGTTAATGGCGTTGAAGGACAGAAGTGTCATACTTCAGAGATGATCTTTACGACTGCACAAGCTATTTCATTTATTAGCCAATATGTGACATTAGAGTGTGGAGATATGTTATGGACTGGAACTTCGGGAACTACACCGCCTATAAATCCTGGTGGTGATGTTACAGTAGAAATTCAAGGATTAGGAAGACTACATAATCCAGTAGGATCAAAATAAAAATGAATGCTTTTAGCTGGGCAGTAAAAGATTCAGCTTTCTAGCATTATTTTTTTTTAGTCAATTTATTTGTGCAATTTGAAATACCTGAAGGGCAGCATAAGAAGTTAGAGATTTTTTTATTTAATTTTTAGATTTAGCCAATTTTAGTCATATTTTATCCAATAAATTATTAGATACATTCCTACTAGCGTAATTATAAGACCTGCAGGGTATTGATAAAATTTTGTAAGTGATGTTTTTTTTAGGAATGAAAAATTTTTTATAAATGATGCAAATAAAGTAATTATCAATATTACTGAGGTCATTCCAAGTGAATAACTTATAAATTGTTTTATTCCATTTGTTAATCCTCCACTATTTATAGCATTTGATATCAATGCTATAAATAGTGGCAATGTACAACTTATTGATGCTATTCCATAAGATAATCCATATAAAAAGAAATTTTTAAACTTTGAATCTTGAGAAATATTGATTTTATATGATAATTTTTGTGGAAAAGAAAAATATAAATTTTTTCCTGAAAATGTATATATTCCTAGCCCAACTAGAAAGAAACCTATCAAAATACTTAACCAAGATAGAATTGGTTGGATAAATAATAATCCTCCTGTAACAGCTAGACCTACTGCACCAAAAATTATTAAGAATCCTAGACCTAACGAGATAGAAATTTGGAAAATATTTAAAAACTTAATTACAAAATTTGATTTCTTTACATCTTTTTCTTTGGAAGATAAAAACATGGAAATATAAACGGGCAACATCACAAAACCGCATGGATTAACAGTAGCTAACATTCCTGAAACGAACGAAAAACTTAAAGGTAATACTGAATCTACCTTTACTAAGTTGATGGTACTTAACCTAGATAATTCTAGAATGTTAAATACTAAAGTTTGTGAAGTTCCCTGAAAAAAAACACCTAATATTATCGAGAATGTTATAGTCCCAGAGAAAATTATCAAGAAAGGTTTATTTATGACGATCACCTAAATGAATGTTATGAAATCTAAAGATTTCTGTTTTTTTTTAATAGTGCAATGACAAGTTAATTTGAAGATAATATTATTTATCAATCAAAATATTTAATACATCATAATTAATATCAAAATAATATTAAAACAACAACATAATAAATTTGTCTTCTATCACTAAAATACAATCTCAACCCTTTTTGATACCACCAAGCACATCAGAAAGTAGTATTAATTCAATAAAAAAAATATTTATAAATGTTAACAACTTAAATAAGAGAAACAATCTGATAATAAAAATTAAGTCAATATCAGAATATTTTGTTTTACTAGATCAAATTAATTCAAATGATGATCATTCTGTAGAAATATCAGAAATAGAAAAAATAAAAAATAAATCTTTTACAGAAATATCTAGTTCCAATTTAATTATTTTAGGAGAACAATGGTCAGATTCTGAGATGATCAATGCTTTTACGATGGGTGCTAAAGGTTTTGTTACTATTTCTTCATCTAATTCACTACTAAAACAAGTTATTGGACTAACACTTACCTACAATGGAAATTATCTTTTACATCAAATTTCACAAAGAATGAAGGCTAGTAAATTACTTAATGAATTATCAAAAAATTCAACATATTTTACTAAAGATAATTCACCAGAATGTCCCTTGAGTGATAAGGAAATTTCGATCTTATTAAAGATTTCAAAAGGAGATTCAAGTAAATCTATCGCAGGAGATTTAAATCTAGGAGAACAAACGATTAAGAATTATGTGGCGGATATTTTATTGAAAACTGGTGCCAAAAATAGAGCAAATGCGGTATATATATCTCTTAAAAATAATTGGATAAATAATTCGATCTAGCTTATTAAGATCATTGAAAGTTATATTTTTTTGCTAAACTATAAGAGCAATATTTCTAAGAAGTGTTGCTAGAAAATAAATTAGACCAATTCAAAAGATGCTGAGTTGGAAAGAGGCTAGAAATGACTGCCGAGGAATTGACCTCCACTGAGGCTAAAGAGCTACAGATCGAGGCCACGTCTCCTTTGGATCTTCGTACGTTATTCACTGCTGGGGTGCATTTTGGGCATCCTACTAAGCGGTGGAATCCGAAAATGGAAGAATACATTTTCTCAAAGCGTGCGGGTGCACATATAATAGATCTATCTAAGACTATATCCTGTCTTGAAAAAGCTAAGGAATTTGTTGAAGAGAATGTAGGAAACGGTGGCGAGTGTCTATTAGTAGGCACTAAAGGACAAGCTCAAAGAGCAATAGAAAAATACGCTAACGAAAGCGATTCCATGTATATTAATCAGAGATGGTTAGGTGGAATGTTAACTAATTTTCAGACTGTAAAAAAACGTATAGAAAGATTAATATATCTTGAAGATTCTCATGCAAAAGGTGTTGTTGAGGTTCAGACAAAAAGAGAAGCTTTGAAAGCCAGCAATGAAATAGAAAGACTAAATAAATTTTTTGGTGGTATCAAAGAAATGGATAAACTTCCTAATATGATTTACGTAATTGATACTGAATCAGAGCGTATAGCAATAGCAGAAGCTAATAGATTAAATATTCCAGTTGTTGCAATTGTTGATACAAATAGTGATCCATCTGGTGTAGACTATCCTATTCCCGGAAATGACGATTCTATTAGATCTATTGAAATTATCACTTCTCAAATCGCAACCGCTATTACTAGAGGTAAAGTTTCTGCAAAAACGAGAAAAGAAGAAAAATTAGCCACAGAAGCAGATTTAGAAGCTCAAGAACAAGCAGCAAGAGAAGCTATTCAACTCGAAGCTGCAAAAAGATCAGAGCAACAATTAGAAAAAACAGATTCTAAGAGTAGTTCTAATAAAAATTCTTCAGGTTCTAAAAAATCGACTTCAAAAAATTCTGAAGACTCAGATTCTTCTGATCAATCATCTAATGTTTCAGTTAAAGAAAATAAAATTACTAAAAAAACAAAATCTTCAAATACAAAAAAAACAGCAAGTTCTGAAAACAAAACTGAAGATAAAAAACCCAAAACTGTAAAAAAAGATTCTGAAGAATAAAATAAAAGTTTCGAAAATAACTAACTCTATAAAGGAAATATAAGTGGCAATAAGTATAGCTAAAGTAAAAGAACTAAGAGAAAAAACAGGTGTTGGAGTTATGGATGCTAAAAATGCATTGGAAGAAGCGGGTGGGGATATTGCAAATGCTGAAAAAATTTTATCTGAAAAAGGATTAGCCTCTGCTTCTAAAAGATCTGGACGTTCTACGTCTGAAGGAAGTGTAGTTAGTTATATTCATACTGGAGGTAGAATTGGATCAATGTTAGAAATTAAATGTGAAACTGATTTTGTTGCAAAAACAAAAGAATTTGCAGAATTAGGTAAGAATATTGCAATGCAAATAGCAGCTATGAATCCTACTTATATTGATAGAGATTCTATCCCTGAAGACTCAAATAATGTTGAAGATCATGAGATTTTGATGGAACAGGAATATATTAGAGATAGTAGTATGATAATCAGAGATTTGGTTAATGAAACTATTAGTAAAACCGGTGAAAATATTAGAATTAATCGTTTTGTTAGATATGAATTAGGAGATCAATAAAAAAATAAGTGAAAATTTATGGTTGATAACACATATTCTAGAATTTTACTGAAATTATCCGGAGAGTCTTTGAAGGGTGATAAAGAATATGGATTGGATATTGATGTTTTAAATTTCATTTCAAAACAAATTGCTTCTCTTCAGATGATGGGTTTAGAGATTGGAATAGTGATAGGTGGTGGTAATATTTGGCGTGGAGTAGATTATGAAAATATTGGTATGGATAGATCAACTGCTGATTCTGCTGGAATGTTGGCTACTATTATGAACGCACTGTCATTGCAAGATTCTCTTGAATCAATTGACGTTAACGTAAGAACTCAATCCTCTATAAATGTTCCCAGTGTTGCAGAACCATATATACGTAGAAGAGCTATAAGGCATATGGAAAAAGGAAGAGTTGTAATTTTTGCTGGTGGAACTGGAAATCCCTATATGTCAACAGATACTGCTGCTGCCTTAAAGGCATTGGAAATAGGTGCAGAGGTTCTAGTCATGGCAAAAAATAATGTAGATGGAGTTTATAATTCTGATCCGATGATAAATGATGATGCGGTTAAATATAATTCAATAACTCACTACGATGCGTTGTCAAAAAAACTTAATGTTCTAGATAGTACTGCACTATCACTTTGTATGGATAATAATTTACCTATTATTGTGTTTAATATTTTCCATGATGGTAATATACATCGAATTTGCCGAGGTGAAAAAATAGGGACTATAATTAGTTCTGATTGATCATTTAAATGATCTGTATAAGAAATTATTAGTAAGGATTTGTATGAATGTTGGAAGAAATTTTAAGCGAAGCTAAAAATAAAATGACTGCTTCTATAAACTCTTTTAAGAATTATTTATCCTCTGTAAGAACTGGAAGAGCTTCGACCGGATTAGTAGAAACAATTAGAGTGGATTATTTTGGAACTGAAATGGCTTTGAATCAACTTGCACAAATTAATTTGGGTGATTCGCGAATGATAATTATACAACCTTGGGATAAAAATTCTGTTGAAGTCATTGCTAAATCTATCCAAAATTCCGATTTAAATATTGCTCCTAATATTGATGGAGACATTATTAGATTGAATGTACCTCCTCTTACTGAAGAAACTAGGAAAGAGATAGTTAAATTAGTAAAATCTAAATCAGAAGATTCAAAAATTTCTATCAGAAATATCAGAAGGTCTGCCCAAGAAGATATACGGGATATAGAAAAAAAAGGAGAATCTTCTCAAGATGATTGTAGGCGTGCACAAACTTCATTAGAAAAATTAACTTCTGAATTTATAGATAATATTGATCAAGAATCTAATAATAAAGAAATTGAGATCATGCAAGTCTAGATTGGCATGATCTGGAGGTTGAATTTCATTGGGAGAGATCCCCGTACATATTGCAATAATCATGGATGGAAATGGTAGATGGGCTCGTAATAAAAAACTAGATGTTTCTGAAGGCCATATAGCAGGGTATAAAAAAATTAGACCTGTTATTTCTTACTTGTCTCGTAGAGGAGTGAAATTTGTGACAGTATATGCTTTTTCTACGGAAAATTGGGAAAG
This sequence comes from uncultured Dehalococcoidales bacterium, assembly GCA_964491775.1. GTDB lineage: Bacteria > Chloroflexota > Dehalococcoidia > Lucifugimonadales > Lucifugimonadaceae. The sequence goes on from CAZBHC010000005.1 coordinate 18,300, forward strand.
ACCGGCCCCTGAAGTTTCAGCAATAATGGATTTAGCAGGTTCAGTCATAAAAGAAGAACTAGAGGAAATTTCCAAAGATAATATTAAGTTGTTACATGCTGGGGAGATGGATAAATTATCCAAAGAATTACGAAATGATATAGAAAATGCTGTTTCCTATACTGAAAATAATACCGGATTAGTACTTTCTGTAGCATTTAACTATGGTGGAAGACAGGAAATAATTCATGCCGTAAAAGGAATAATACAAGATAATTTAAAAATTTCTGAAATAGATCAAAAAACTTTTGAAAAATATCTTTATCTTACAAAAATTCCAAATCCTGATTTATTAATACGAACAGGAGGTGAATTTAGATTAAGCAATTTCTTGATTTGGCAATCTGCTTACTCTGAATTTTTTTCAACAGAAGTTCTTTGGCCCGATTTTGGGGAGAAAGAAATAGATGAAGCTTTAGATGAATATAGTAATCGTCAAAGAAGGTATGGTAAAAGAATAATATAGTATGGATTTTGAGAATATTAAAAGTAGACTTTTAATTACAGTAGTTTTTTTACCACTTACTGTTTTAGCTTTATTTCTTAATAATATTATCTTTTATGTATTCTTATTCTCATTTTATGGAATTATAGTGTGGGAGTTTCATAAAATCTCTGATATTAGGAATAATAAATTTATATTTATTTTCATTGTTTTTTTAATATTTGTACCCACGTTACTATCAGTGGTTTTTCAAATTTTTTTTGATTCAAACTTTACTTATGTAAATTTCATATTACTTTTTATACTATTTTTTATATTAATTTATAAAAGATATTTTAATAAAACCAAAAATCTAGATTATTATTTTTGGTTTTATTGCATTTCTTTTGGGTATTGCTTGAGTTTTATTCCTCATATTATCTCACCTGAATTTGGACGATGGCATTTTCTTTTTTTACTACTAATAATTTGGATTACTGATACTGGCGCATTTATTATTGGTAATTTGTTTGGAAAGATTAAACTAGCACCATTAATTAGTCAAAATAAAACTGTTGAAGGTACTATTGGTGGTTTAATATTTGGATTTATATTTGGATTTATATTTAATAGATACTTTCACTTTTCTTTATCTGATTTACAATTGTTTTTAATTATAATGACTATTCCTATAATGGCTGTTATAGGTGATTTGTTAGAATCAAATTTAAAACGTAGAGCTAAAATAAAAGATTCAAGTGGTATTTTTCTTGGACACGGCGGAGTTATTGATAGATTAGATAGTGTAGTACCTAATATTCTACTTTTTTACTTAATTATGGATTTGTTATGATCAGAAAAAATTTAATTATCCTAGGTTCAACTGGTTCTATAGGGAATCAGGTTTTGGACATAGTAAGACAAAATGAAGATAAATTTAATGTATTGGGTATTTCAAATTTTTCAAACAATAAAGTGTTTACTGAACAAATTGATGAATTTTCTCCTAAATATATTTCTTCTCCAAGTGAAATCAATGAATTTAAAGGTGAAAATTTAAAATTAGATGAAATAGTAAGTGTTGAAGAAGTAGATTTAGTTGTTAATGGAATTGTTGGGAGCGCTGGTTTACTTCCTACTGTTAAAGCGTTGGAAAATGGTACTAATATTGCTTTAGCTAATAAGGAACCTATCGTAATGGCAGGTCATATTATTGTTGAGTTAAGCAATAAATATAACGGTAAAATTTTACCTATAGATAGTGAACCTTCTGCTATATGGCAATGTTTAGAAGGGGAAGATACTAAACATAACAGGATTTTCATTACTGCTTCTGGAGGTGCATTTAGAGGGAAAAAATGGGAAGAATTAAGTCTTGTAAAACCAAAAGAAGCCTTAAAACACCCTACCTGGAAAATGGGAGATAAAATTACAATAGATTCAGCAACTTTAATGAATAAAGCATTTGAAGTCATTGAGACTAAATGGTTATTTGATAGTGATTTTGATTCTATAGAGGTACTAATCCATCCTCAGAGTGTAATACACTCGATGGTTGAATTCATAGATGGATCAATTAAAGCGCAATTGGGAAATCCAGATATGAGACATCCTATTAGTTATGCTTTATCTTATCCTAAACGATTGAAAAATGAATTTTTAGATTGGTTTGATCCAGTTAAGTATAAAGAATTAACATTTAATTCATATAATTTAGGAGACTATCCTTGTTTTGATTTAGCTATGGAATATGCTAAAAAAGGTGGGTCATATAACAGCGTCCTGACTGGAGCTGATGAGTCTGCAATTAATGCTTTTATTGAAGGGAAGATTAAATTTACTGAAATTCATGAATTAATAAAAAACTCATTGGAAAATCATGTTCCAATTGAAAACCCAAATTTGGATGAAATAATAGGAAGTTTGAATTATGGAAAAAATTCAGTTTTAGAAAATTTATAATTAAGCTAACTCAAAATGATTAACGATTTATTTTTTCTCAGCCTTCTAACGTTTTTACTAATATTGGTCCCTCTCGTAATATTACACGAGTTAGGTCACCTTATAACCGCATTACTTTTTAAAGTAAAAGTACATGAATTTGGCATTGGTTTTCCTCCTAAACTTTTTAGTTTATGGACTGGGAACACCACTGTATTGATTTCGGATGATGTTAAAAACGATATTTATAAAAATGACTATATAGGTAAAATTATAACCTTAGAAATTAGTGATAAAACTGATGAATTTATTACTAAATCTATAAAAAAAGCCGACAAGGAAGATTTTAGTATAGTACTAAATAATGAAAATTTAATAATTGGTAAATTAAAAAAAATTACAAACAAAAAATTAATCATTTCTGAAATGCAATGGTCCATTAATCTTTTACCAATTGGAGGTTTTGTGAAGATGGTAGGTGAGGAATCATCACAAATAAAAAATTCTTTAGGAAGTAAATCTCATTGGAAAAGGTTAATTGTTATATCTTCAGGAGCTTTAATTAATTTAATTATTCCTTTTATTATTTTCCCGATTATCGGAATGATTCCTCAGCAAATTACTAAAGGGAAGATTATGGTTAATAGTGTTTTTCCTAACAGCCCAGCTTATGAAGTTGGTTTAAAAAAAGGAGATTTAATTGACAAGATTCACGATAAAGAAATAAATACGATCCAAGATTTACAGCTTTTAGTTAATTCAAATTTAGGTAAAGAACTTAAATTGGAAATTTCTTCTTCTATACCGAATCCTTTTCCTCGACCTGATCAAATGCAGTACGAGTATAAACCTGTGAGAGATGAAATCACTTTAGTTCCTAGATGGAAACCACCACAAAGAAAAATTGTTATGTCTCCATCTAATATTAATACAGAAATTTCTTTAGTTGAAGCTAGAAAGATTGATTCTAGGATAGGCATAAACAACAAACTAATTGTAGTTTCTGAAGTATCTGATCCTAATGGAGAAATACCTCTATCTTACTTAGAAGAAATAGATAAAGATTTTAAAATAGGTGACGAGATTATTATTACTGAGTTTAATGAAAATATTACTTCTATTACTCTAAAAGAAGCTCAAGAATATAATCCTATACTTGGAATAGATAATTATATACAAGAAGGAGCTATGGGTATTCAAATATCATTAACAGAAGAATATGAAACTGTAAAATCCTTAGGATTAAAGAACTCTATTATAAATGGATGGGAAGAAATATTTAATATTATTATTCTTACGAAAAATTCTATAAGATCATCTTTTATTGGAAGTAATAATCCTCAATTTCAAGGTCCTGCTACATTAGGACCTATCGGAATAAGTCAGGTCACTGGAAGTATTGCCAAATCAGAAGCTTCAATTAATACCAAGATTATTTCTTTACTTTATATTTCTGCAACTATTAGTTTATCTTTAGGGGTTATAAATTTATTACCGATACCTGCTCTGGATGGTGGGAGAATTTTTTTTGTATTATTAGAAATATTTCGAGGAGGGAAACGTATTTCCGCTAGTAAGGAAGCACTTGTACATTTCATAGGCTTTACAATGTTAATAGGTTTAATAATTTTAATTTCTATACAAGATATTATAAGAATATTTTCTGGGGAATTATTATTTTGAATTTTTTAAATGTTTATAATTTAATAAATGACCGATTCTAATAAAATTATAAGAAAAAAGACTAAAGAAGTATTAGTAGGTAAAGTAAAAATAGGTGGTAATTCACCTATTGTTGTACAGTCTATGACTGATACCGATACGGTTAATATTTCTGCCACAGTTTCACAAATTATTTTACTAGCCGAAGCTGGAAGCGAAATAGTAAGAATAACTGTAAATAATGATCAGGCAGCAAAATCTGTATCTGAAATAAAATCAAGAATAATAGATGCAGGATACGATATTCCGTTAGTAGGGGATTTCCATTTTATTGGTCACAGATTATTAAAGGATAACCCTTTATTAATTAAATCTTTAGATAAATTAAGGATTAATCCAGGTAATGTTGGACGTGGTTCAAAACATGATGAAAACTTTTATAGTTTTATTAATATAGCCAAAGAGTATAATAAAGCGGTAAGAATTGGAGTAAATGCCGGAAGTTTAGATCCAGATATTTTATCAAAAAGAATGGATGAAAATTCCCGGTTATCTAAACCAAAATCTTCTGAAGAAGTTGAGAATATAGCTTTGGTTGAAAGTGCTATCTCCAGTTTAGAGGCAGCTAAAGAAATTGGTCTATCTGAGAATAAAATAGTAATTTCATGTAAAGTTTCTAGATTAAATCAAATGGTGAATGTATACCGAAAACTATCTAATCAATGTGATTCTCCATTACATTTAGGCTTAACAGAAGCAGGAATGGGTAGAAAAGGAATTGTTTCTACAACATCTGCATTATCTATATTATTATATGAAGGTATAGGAGATACTATTCGTGCAAGTTTAACTCCAGATATCAATGGTGATAGAAGCCTTGAAGTTAAGCTATGTCAAGATATTTTACAATCTATCGGATTACGAAAATTTAGACCTTCAGTTACTGCATGTCCTGGGTGTGGTAGGACAACATCATCATTTTTTAGAGAATTAGCTTCTGAGATTGAAAATTTTCTAAATATAAAGAGGCCAGAATGGGAAAAAAATTTTCCTGGGTCTGAAGAATTAAATGTTGCAGTTATGGGGTGCGTTGTGAACGGTCCGGGGGAATCTAGAGCAGCTGATGTGGGAATATCTTTGCCTGGTTCTGGAGAAAGTCCTCGGGCTCCTGTATATATAGATGGGAAAAGAGAAAAATTTTTAAATGATGATATAGCTAATCAATTTATAAATATCGTAGAACAATATGTTTCAAATAGATGGAGTAATTAGTAGTAATTTTAAACAGCTGATAACATCTAATTAGTAATTAGAATACTATGTTTTGTAAAACTGTTGTAAATTAAATTATGCTTTTTATTAGGAGTTAATTTTGATTACATTACATGATAATGCTGATAAGAAACGTCTTTTAGTAATTGAAGATGATAAGAGTTTAGGTGAAGTTTTACGATACAATTTTTTATCGGAAGGGTATGAAGTTAAATTAATCAATAATGGTAAAGATGGTTTGGACTTTTGTTTAAATTGGGAAGCGGACATTATTATTTTAGATTTGATGTTACCTTTAATTAATGGCATTGAAATTTGTAGAAATATACGTAAAGAAGGTATCATTACTCCTGTAATTATGCTCACAGCAAAAGAAACGGAAATTGATAGAGTGGTTGGATTGGAAGTAGGAGCAGATGATTATGTTACCAAGCCATTTAGTACAAGAGAATTGATAGCAAGGGTAAGTGCTAATTTGAGACGTGTTGAAATGATAAACAGTTTTTCTCATACTAATAATAAAGAATTGATCACTATGGGAACTATTAATATTGATAAGCCTTCTAGAAGAGTCTCTGTAAATAATAAAAATGTAATTTTACGCCCAAGAGAGTATGATTTACTATTACATATGATTTCAAATCCCAATAGAGTTTTTACTAGAGATCAACTACTTCATCAGGTGTGGGGATATCAATATGTTGGAGATACTCGTACTGTAGATGTCCATATTAGATGGTTACGTAGAAAAATTGAACAAAAACCAAGTAATCCTAAAATTTTACTGACTGTAAGAGGTGTAGGATACAAATTTTCTTTTGAGGAATAGTTTGTTACTCTTTACAAGATTACCGTTAAGGATACGAATATTATTAACTTCAATGATTATCCTTGGGGGAATTTCGTTATCTTTTATATTTCTTAATATAATTTTCTCTTTATTAGTTGTATCTTTTTCTTTTATTTTAACTATATTTATTGCTAATAAAGCAGTTAGGGATTTTAATAGCATTTATGAAGATATTAGTAGAACTGATTTAGATCCAGACTATAGGATAGTGGATAGAGGTCCCAGAGAAATCTATAGGATTACTAGATTAGTAAATCGTATTTCAGGTAAATTATCTTCCCAAAGAGATTATGAGTACACCCAAAATATTAAATTAAATTCAATATTAAATGGTATGAAAGAGGGAGTAATAGTAGTTAAGACTGATGGATTTATAGATTACATAAATCCTATAGCAATGGATCTACTAAATATAGATCAAACTTCAAGTGATATCTATTCTACTAGACTTTCCAATTTGAATAATAACCCTGAATTAAATGAAATTATTTCAAATACTATAAAAAATTCTAAATCCTATACAGCTGAATTAGAATTCATGGAAACCAATAGTTATATTTTGGTTTCAACATCTGTGATATTTACTTCTGAAAATAATAATGATGTTAATTTTGATCAAGAAATAATTGTTCTTTTAACAGATCTAACATTTTTAAGAAGATTAAATATTACCCGAAGAGAATTTATTTCAAATGCTTCACATGAATTACGCACACCAATTGCAGCAATTAAATCTTCTTCTGAAACTCTAAAAATGGGAGCTTTTAATGATCCAAAAGTTACTAAAAAATTTCTAGATTTAATTTTTGAGGATGCTATAAGAATGGAAAATCTGGTTTCTGAACTAATGGAATTAACACGTTTAGAATCTGGAGATGTAATTTTAAAAAAAATAAATATTAGTCCGATTGTATTAGTAGAAAATTCTTATAAAAGATTTAGTCAAATATGTGAAGACAATGAAATTTCATTAGTAATAGATAAAAATTTACCCAATAAAGAATTATTAGTAAGTGTGGATACAGATAAAATTGATCAAGTTTTTGCTAATCTCATTAATAATGCGATTAAATGGACAGATGAAGGTGGGGAAATTAAGTTTTCATGTACAGAAAAAGAAACATCAGTAGATATTAATATTATTGATAATGGTTCAGGTATTTCTTCTGATGATATCCCGCATATTTTTGAACGTTTTTTCAAAACAGATTCTTCTAGATCCCAGGATGGTACTGGTTTAGGATTATCCATTTGTAACCATATAATGGAATTGCATGGAGGTAAAATTTCAGTTGAAAGTTCCGAAGGTATTGGGTCTACTTTTACTATATCTTTACAAAAATATCTAATCAATTAACATTTAGTTAATAACATATATCATTCTGTTAATATCTAACCATGATCATATTTATTGCGATATTCATTTTTATAGCGAGGATTAGTTTTTCTCGGAGAATCTAAAAAAGAGGTATTTATGATGAAAATTGATATATTTAATAGAGCCATTATGATCCTTTCTTCTTTTGTTATTTTGATGGTAATTTCTATAGCTTGTAGCTCCGAAGTAGAGACTGTAATTCTGGAAAAAGATATTGAAAAGGTAGATGGCTTAACAGGTACTATAGAAATTGATGGATCATCAACAGTTTACCCAATTACAGTTGCTGTTGCTGAAGAGTTCCGAAAAATTTATCCTAATGTTCAGGTTCCTGTTGGAATATCTGGTACAGGTGGAGGTTTGAAACGTTTCACTGTTGGTGAAACTTCAATATCTAACGCTTCTAGGCCTATAAAAGATAAAGAAGCAGCTGCTGCTTCAGAAAATGGAATTGAATTT
>CAZBHC010000006.1:0-21171 GCA_964491775.1 uncultured Dehalococcoidales bacterium
ATTCTGGAAAAAGATATTGAAAAGGTAGATGGCTTAACAGGTACTATAGAAATTGATGGATCATCAACAGTTTACCCAATTACAGTTGCTGTTGCTGAAGAGTTCCGAAAAATTTATCCTGATGTTCAGGTTCCTGTTGGAATATCTGGTACAGGTGGAGGTTTGAAACGTTTCACTGTTGGTGAAACTTCAATATCTAACGCTTCTAGGCCTATAAAAGATAAAGAAGCAGCTGCTGCTTCAGAAAATGGAATTGAATTTATTGAACTTGCTATTGCATATGATGGTTTGTCAGTTGTTGTAAACACTGCAAATGACTGGGTAGATTGTTTAACTATAGAAGAACTAAATAAAATTTGGGCACCAGATAGTAAACTAAGTAACTGGTCTGAAGTTAGAGATGGTTTCCCCAATCAGGCAATGAGACTGTATGGTCCTGGTACAGACTCAGGAACATTTGATTACTTTACTGATGTAATCAACGGAGAAGAAGGGGCTTCTAGAGCAGACTACACACCTTCTGAAGATGATAACGTACTAGTTCAAGGTGTATCAGGTGACAAAGGATCTCTTGGATACTTTGGATATGCTTACTATCTTCCAAATGCTGATAAATTGAAACTTGTTGCAATAAATGGAGGTACAGGATGTATTTCTCCTGATTCAACTACGATCAATGACAGTAGTTACGCTCCGCTTTCAAGGCCATTATTCATTTATGTGAACAAAGCAGATCTTTCTCGACCAGATTTTAGAGAATTTGTGGATTACTACTTAACTAATGCTGCTCAATATGCTGAAGAAGTTGGTTATGTAGCACTTCCTGACGACATGTACGCTGATGAAAAAGCTAAAACTAAGTAGTTAAAATTTTAGTTACATATCAAACAAAATTAAAAAGTGAAGCATATCTATATAATCCTTCACTTTTTGTTATGACTAAAGAAATATTTAACATTATGTTAAGAGAGTTGCTGTAGATTCAGAAAAGATTTTTATTTTAATATTGGGTAGAAAAAATTAAGTGAATAGAGAAGTAGAAAAAACTTCACGAAGTGTAAATAAGATAGAAGAAACTATTGTTTTATGGTTTTTAAGGATTATAACCGTAATTTCTATCCTAACTACAATAGGAATAATTTATGTATTGGTAAAAGAGAGTTTGGCTTTCTTTTTAGAAACACCTGAAAATCGTGATTCACCTGTTTCCCTTATGGAGTTTCTTACAGGCACTAATTGGACACCTTTATTCAATTGTGCTGCTTGTGATCCACCGATGCCGAGCTTTGGAGTTTTGCCACTAGTAGCTGGAACTATTTTAGTAGCTATAATAGCAGGAATAATTGCTTTAATACTTGGTTTATGTGCCGCTATATTTCTCTCCGAATATGCTCCAGAAAGATTAAGAAAAATATTAAAACCTATACTTGAAGTTTTAGCGGGTATACCTACAGTAGTATATGGATATTTTGCATTGACATTAGTAACTCCTTTTTTACGTACGGTATATAACTATTTTGAATTAGAATCGGTATTTGGTTTTTTTGGTGTTTTTAATGCATTAAGTGCGGGTTTAGTAATGGGATTGATGATAATGCCTATGGTTTCAACACTTAGTGAGGATGCAATGATGTCAGTACCTAAATCGTTAAGAGATGCTGCTTATGCTATGGGGGCAACTAGGTTTGAAGTTGCTACAAAAGTAGTTGTTCCAGCAGCACTATCAGGTATAGTAGCATCATTTATTTTAGCTTTATCTAGAGCAATTGGTGAGACCATGATCGTAACATTAGCTGCTGGCGCTACCCCAAATTTAACTTTCAACCCAATAGAGAGTATTCAAGCAATGACAGCCTATATAGTAAATATTGCTCTTGGTGAAGCTATGCATGGATCGATAGAATACCAGACTTTATTTGCAGTCGGGTTACTTTTATTCGTTATTACATTGTTGATGAATATACTTGGAAAATGGGTTATAAATAAATATAGACAGGTGTACGATTAATGGTTCAGAAATTTTCTAGAAAAAATAGACAATATAGAGCTATTAGAGATAAGATTTTTTATGGTTTATTCGTTTTTTGTACATTGATTGGAGTTCTAGGTCTTGCAACACTTCTAATTGATGTTTTTCTTGACGGTTATCAATGGGTTAATATAGATTTCATAACAAATTATGCTTCTAGATTTCCAGAACAATCAGGTATATTATCTCCTTTAATGGGTACTTTATGGGTTGTAGGATTGACTGCATTAATGGTCATACCTATAGGCTTGGGAACTGCTATATATTTAGAAGAATTTGCAGAAGATAATTTTATTACTAAAATGATAAATTTGAATATTTCAAATTTAGCTGGTGTTCCATCTGTAATTTATGGTCTTTTGGGATTAGCTATTTTTGTACAGTTAATATTAGATGGTCAGAGGGCTATTATAGCTGGTTCATTGACTATGACTTTATTAGTTTTGCCTATAGTGATTATAGCTTCTCAAGAAGCTATAAGGGCGGTACCATCTGGATATAGAGATGCAGCTTTTTCTATGGGAGCAACCCGTTGGCAAGTGGTTAAGAGTATTGTGATACCACAGGCAATACCAAGCGTAATGAGTGGTATTATATTAGCTCTTTCTAGAGCAGTTGGTGAATCAGCACCGATACTTGTAATTAGTGCATTGATATTTCTTACATATATTCCTACTAACCCAATGGATAGATTTACAGTTTTACCATTACAAATATTTACCTGGGCATCTCAGCCACAACATGAATTCAGAAGTATTGCTTCAGCTGGAATAATAGTACTACTGCTTGTGCTTTTATCTATGAATTCCATTGCTATATACATAAGAAATAGAACTCAATCAAAATCTGAGTAATAAATAATTATATAATTATTTTAAAGGAATTTTTATTTTAGGTTTTTAATATGTCAAACAATAACACTTATTGGATGATTGTAACTGGTATAGATAATTTCAATATAACTAAAGATAGTAAATTTGATATACAAGGTATAGATTATCCTAATAGAAAAAAAGCTCAAAGAATGATTAAAAATGATCGTATACTTTACTATGTTAAAGAAAAAAAATCATTTTTAGGAACAGCTACAGTATTATCAGATTGTTTCGAAGACGATACAAAGATTTGGGAGCATTATGATTCTAGAGAAAAATTTATTTACAGAGTGAAAATTGAATCAAATGTTATTTTGGAAGATGGAGTAGATGCCAAAGATGTAGCCCCATCAATGGAATATATAAAAAAATGGTCACCCGAAATGTGGGAAAAAGCATTTTTTGGAATGTTACATATAATCCCGCAGAAAGATTTTAGACTTATAGAAACAGAATTAAATAAATTATAGGATCTTTTATATTATAATTTGTTTTCTAATTCCTTATGATGTTTACTGAAAACACTCAAAGTATTTCTAGTAGTATCAATTGAAATCTTTTCTACGCTAGATTTTCTTATGTCACTTATTTTTTTTATTATTTCTGGAAGTTGATATGGTTCTGTCCATTTATTACGATTTTTCTTGAAGGGTTGCGGATAAGAATCAGTTTCAACCAAAAACATATCACTCGGAACTTTTTTTATTGTCTCTTCTAATTCTTTAATCCTAAGAATTGGTTTAGCAAATGAAATATATATACCTAAATCAAGAAGTTTTTTCGCAAAATTCCAATTTCCCTGAAAATAATGAGCAACTCCATCAACACTCAAATCTGTTCTAAGAATATCAATAATATCTTTTCTACAATTCCAAGCTTCGAAATCATCATTTTTTTCTCTAACATGAAAAATCACTGGTAGATTGACTGATTTAGCTATATTTAGCTGATCACGAAATGCTTCTTTTTGAAGAATTTTATTAGTTTTATCATCTTGATAATCTAAACCAATTTCACTGATACAAATCACTTTTTTGTTTTGGGATAAATCTTTTATTTTGTTAGATTCTTTTTCCCCGTAAGTTTTTAACTCTGTTGGATGTATACCAACCCCTGAGTATACATTAGAGAATTTATCTGAAAGAGAAATACTATGAATTGAATCTTCTATACTTGTTCCTGCACATACTATTATTTTTACATTGGCAGACAATGAACGATTAATTATTTCTTTGTGTTCAATTGATTCATGTTGATGAATATGTGTATGACAATCTATTAGGGGGTTCATTTTTTTGTAAAACTTAATTTTTTTTCATATCATTACTTTATTCTAATATTATTTTTATAGGAGGCAAAAAATAATGAGAGCAGGATTTGGTCAATTTTCAAAAGCTACCCCTAATATTCTTACATTTGCTCTTCAATTTGGAGCAACAGATATTCTTCTTAATACCCCAGATCTTCCATCTTCAGGGGGCAAATGGGAATTATATGATTTGGTAAAGTTACGCCAAACAGTGGAACTACGTGAAGGTAGAGGGCATTTAAAATTATCTGCTTTGGAGAACGTTCCTACAAATTTTTATGATCATATTATGCTCAATGGTCCACGTCGAGATGAACAAATAGATAATATGATCTATACGGTAAGAAATATTGCTAGGGCAGGGATACCTATTTTTGGATATAATTGGATGCCTTCCCATGTTTGGAGAACAACTCCTGCGATCATAAGAGGAGGTGCCATAGCAACTGCATTTAATTACACAGAAGCTAAAAAACTTCCTCTTACCCATGAAAGAGAATATACTGATGAAGAAATGTGGAACAATCTAGAATATTGGATAAAAATAATAACTCCGATTGCTGAAGAAGAAGGTATAAGGCTAGGGATACATCCATGTGATCCACCGGTAAAAGAATTAGGAGGAATTCCTCAGTTATTCAGATCATATGAATCCTATAGAAAATTATTATCAATTGTGGACTCTCCTAATAATGCTATAGAATTTTGTCAAGGGACTATATCTGAAATGAAAGATTCTGAAAATGACGGAATCTATGATTTTATAGATGAAATGTGTAGAAGAGACAAAATATTATACGTGCACTTTAGGAATGTTTCTAAACCAGATCCTGAAGATTTCCATGAAGAATTTATCAATACAGGTCATGTAGATATGTATAGGGCTATGAAGACATATTTAGAGGCAGGATATGATAGTTTCTTTATAGATGACCACGTTCCTCAAACAATTCAAGATACTGAATGGGGCCATAGAGGAAGAGCATTTGCTAATGGTTATATTCAGGCTATGATAGAGGCTGTTAAGAAGGAAAAGTAACTTAATTGTTACCTCAATTCTCCAAATTCTGGCGAACTAATCCATTCTATCCAAATGTTTGAATCGACTTCTTCTTCGAATTCATAAAGTTTATATGGTTTATATATATATATATCTAAAGGTTGAATCCTCACTATTTCATAACTTAAATAATCAGTTTCAAATTCAAGGATATTTCCTTCACAGTAATTAGTAATTTTATGTAATTCCAACTCTAATTCCAAATCATAAAAATTGTTTGTTTCCAATAACTTATTCATATTATTATTCTGACTCAAGGTAAATCTTCCTGAAAATTTCTGATTGGAAATAGATGTAGCTTTTTTATTGCATTCTATATCTTTAAGAATTAATTCTTTTATAACCGTAGTTTCTGAGTTATTAATTTTTATTAACCCGCTCTTAACAAAAACATCATCAGAATTTAAATTAAAAGTTCCATCAATTTGTATGTAGCCTGGACGTTCATAATTTCCTGTAAACCACATTGAAGCTCTTTTTAATTTAGTTTTTTGGTGATATGAAATTCTATCTATATTAACAGTATTCTTATTGGTTGAAGAGTTATTAGAATATTCTGCTAAATAAACTGAAACTTTGACTTGATCACTTCCTTGTCTAATAAACATTGTTATCAGGATTATTATTGGTACTAAAATTACAGAAAAACCTAAAAGTAAGAAAATGAAAGTACTAAGTTCAATATTAAGATATTTCATTTATATATTCTGTACTTCTTACTATTATGTGCAAGATAAGGCTTTATAATTACGTAATTAGTTTTGACAATCTTATTTAAACTATATATTATTCGAGGAATAAATCATAAAGAAGTTAGCCTATATAGGGTTAATTCTAGTTTTATGGAGCAAATAAATAATGTATATACGTATATCAACATTTTTGTTAGTGGCATTTATGTCATTAACTTTAATTGCTTGTGGTTCAGATTCTGATGTTAAAGCACCAGATAATACCAATGGTGATTTAGTAGTAGGTGAAATATTAATTTCAGCTCCTGCATTCGTACCATCACTAGCTGGTTCTGGAAATGAGCAATTACTAACATATTGGGGATTTTTTGAAAATCTTCTCTGGGCCGACTCTACTGTTGGAAATATGAATCGAGACTATAGTACTTTTACTAAAGGTACTGCAGAATCATGGGAGGTAGCAGGAGACGGTAGTAAGGTAACATTTAAAATTCGTGAGGGAATCGACTTTCATCATGGATACGGTGAACTGACTGCACATGACGTTGCATGGAGTTTTACTGATGCTTTAAAAGAAGGTAGTGTACATTCAAGAAAAGCAGGTACTAGAAGGTTTGCTGAGAAATTTGAAGCAACTGACGATAGAACTTTAGTTATGACTGCTAGTTCCGATAACGGACTTCTTCCTAACTGGGAAATGTCTTTGTCAAACCAAGCTTTGGGGAATATTCAGATAGTTCCAGATGATTTAGTAACAAAATTAGGTGAAGAGGAAGCTAATATAACAGCTGTAGGAACAGGACCTTTTCAAGTCACTGAATGGGTATCTGATGATCATATAACTGCTGTCCCTGTAGAACACTATAGAAAGACACCAAGTGTAGCTTCTTACAAAATTGTTCTTATGCCTGAGGCTAATACACGAGCTTCAGCACTAAAGACTGGCCAGATTAATGCGGCTAGAATTCCACTAAAATTAGTTACCTCTACAGTTGAAGGGGTATCAGGTGGTCAAGCTGTAACAGTTGGACCTGAAATAAACCAAGTTTTTGGTATGGGTGGTAACTACTGGGCAGAAAAAGATGAGAATGGTGAAGATATCTACCGGAAACGTGAAGGATTTAAACCTGATGCTGATCACCCATGGATAGGAGATCCTGATGATTCTGCACAAATGGATAAAGCGAATAAAGTTAGACGTGCTTTGCGTGTAGCAATAGATAGAGAAACTATAATAACAGAAATTCAATCTGGTTTAGGAAAACCTCTATATAACACTATAAATGCTTTCCCAGGTGATGAACATTGGGATGATGCTATGTATGCGAAATATAACGCTGATGAAGCAAGGACTTTGTTATCTGAAGCTGGATATCCTGACTGTTTTTCATTCTCAGTCCACATCGCTCCTGGAAAGGAATGGGATGAAGAGGTAGGTGGAGCTGTTGCTCAATATTGGAGAGATATAGGATGTGAAGTAGAAGTTGATTCAACAGATTATGCTGCATCTCGACCATTATTAGTAAATCGTCAAAAAGATAAGATTTGGATGATACAAAATGGTACAAATGCTTTACCTGATCAAATTAACACTGGTTGGAGACCTTCTGGAGGATGGAACTTCGGAGTTGAGGTACCAAATGCAGTTCAGGCTGCGCAGGAAGTAGCTTTAGACTCTTCTGCTACTACTTATGATCAAAGAGTAGAAATAAATAAGACTTGGGGTATATATGTTGCTGATAATAACCTTTATGCATCGGTTTCAACTAAACCTACTGCGGTTATACTTGGTGGAGATATAACATCCTATTCGCCTTATATGAACAGTGGTCCTGAGTGGTGTGCACCTGAAACAGTGGTGATTAAATAATAAAAATTAATATCTTTGTATAAAGATTTAGTTTAGAGATTTTTTGGGGTGGAATTAAATCCACCCCAAATTTTTTTGAGTTTGAATATGAAAATACGTAGATGAGACAGTTAATATTAAGAAGAGTAATAGCTTCAATTTTTGTATTGATACTGGCAAGTATGTTAGTATTCATTCTTTCTAGAGCATCTGGTGACCCAAGGAATTTATTTTTAACTGAATATACAACTAAAGAAGATTGGGAAGAATGGGGGAAAGTAATGGGACTTGATAAGCCGTATCATATTCAGTATATAACCTGGGCTGCTGGAGCTGTACGTTTAGATTTCGGTAAATCGGTTAAAGATCAAATTCCTGCTGTAAGAGTTGTCAGAAAGAAGATATTACCTACATTACAACTTGCCTTAGGGTCTTATATTTTTGCACTTGCTGTTGGTATTCCATTAGGCATTATGTCAGCTGTTAAACGAGGTTCTGTATGGGATTTGCTGGGAAGAGGTTTTGCATTATTAGGTCAAGCTATTCCAGGATTCTGGTTAGGTATTATGCTTATTTTAATATTTTCTGTACAGTTTCAGATATTTCCTACAGGCGGTAAAGATAGTTTAAAGAGTATAGTTCTTCCATCTATAGCTTTGGGTTGGTTTGCTGCCGCTGCTCTTTTAAGACTTACCCGATCAGCTATGCTTGAGGTCCTTGATTCAGAATATATAAAACTAGCACGTGCAAAAGGGGTTTCTCAAACAAAAGTTATCTGGAAACATGCTTTTAGAAATTCTATAATAGTTCCTTTGACATATGCAGGGATGTTTTTAACAGCATTGTTAACAGGTACAGTAATTACTGAGACTGTTTATGCGTGGCCTGGCATGGGGAGATTAGCAGTTCAAGCTGTTTTTGGTACGGATTTCCCTGTGGTTAGTTGTATAGTTATGTTTGCTACTTTTGGATATTTATTTATGAATTTGATTGTTGATGTTTTGTATGGAGTGCTTGATCCAAGAATGAGAAGTGGACAATCATGAAAAATTTATATTTATCTAAAATTTTAACAGGACTTTATTTTTTTCGTAGATATCCTGTTCTTCCTGTGATGATTGTAATTTTGTTAATACTATGTTCTTTGTTTGCAGAATTTTTAGCTCAACATGATCCTTTGGTAGGAAGATTAGAGGAACAAGATAGGCCTCCTGTTTGGCAAGATTCTCCTTCGATTATAAGCGGTAAATATAGTTCTCCTGAATATATATTGGGTACTGATGCTTTGGGAAGAGATATTCTTAGCAGAATTATTTGGGGTGCTAGATATTCCATGATTATAGCTGGAATAGTTTTAATTACCGGAGCTATTGGTGGGACAATTTTGGGATCTATTGCTGGATTTTTTGGAGGTATTTCTGATGAATTACTGATGCGTTTGGTAGATTTAACTTTAGGATTACCTTTCATTTTAGTAGCATTAGCTACGGTTGTAGTTTTTGGAAATAGTATGACTTTAATCATAATTTTATTAATATTATTTTCTTGGAGTGGTTTTGCTCGTCAAGTTAGAGCTGAAACTATAAGGTTAAGAGCTACAGATTTTGTTGCTTTTGCAGTTACTGCTGGAGCATCTCCTGTTAGAGTAATAATTAAGCATATTCTTCCGGGGATATTAAATACTGTACTTGTTATAGCGAGTTTAAATGTGGGACAATTAATCTTAACCGAAGCATCACTAAGTTTCTTAGGTGTAGGAATACCTAAACCAACACCTGCATGGGGTTCTATGGTGGCCGAAGGTAGGGATTATATTGCTACTTCTTATTGGATGGCATTATTTCCTGGACTGGCAATTTTTGCTGTAGTTTTTGCGATGAATTTTTTGGGTGATTGGTTAAGAGATCGTTTAGATCCTAGACTAAGACAGTTATAGTTTTTTATAGAGGAAAAATATGAAGATAGAAAAAATTGAATCTTGGGTTGTTTCAAAATGGTTAGTTGTTAGGGTAACTTGTGAAGATGGTACTTATGGTGTTGGAGAAGGTAATTTTTGGAGTTTTGCGGATGCTACTCAAGTTATTGCGAATAGGCTAAATGAAGATTTGAAAGGGGAAGATTCTCGAGATATTGAAAGAATTTGGAACAACGTATATCGTAAATTCAGTTTCCGTAGTCCAGCTTTGACTGCTGTAATCAGCGCTATTGATATAGCTTTATGGGATATTAAAGGAAAAAGGCTAGGAGTTCCTGTTTGGGATTTACTTGGTGGTAAATATAGACAAAAAGTTAGAGCTATAGTGCTTTTAGGTGGCGGATATGGACCTACTAGAAATGCGGAAGAATTTGCAGCTGCTGCAAAAAAAGCTAAAGCTGATGGATATACTGCCCTGAAGATGACTCCCTTTCTTCCAAATTGGGCTAATTTATCTTATGGGGATCTAATTAGAGAAAATACTAGAATAGTAGAAGCTGTTAGAGAAGCAGTTGGTTGGGATTTCGATATTGGAATAGAGATTCATCGAAACATGATTCCTGGAGAAGCTATAACATTCGCAAAGAATATAGAAAAATTCTTACCATATTTTTTTGAAGATCCTATCGCTCCAGACTCAGTACAATCAATGGCAAGTATTGCAGATAGAATTTCGATTCCTTTGGCAGTTGGTGAAAGAAATAATACTATTTGGGAATTTAAGGAATATTCTTCTATACCAGGTGTTAGATACTTAAAACCAGATATAGGTTTGGCAGGTGGTTTTACTCATGTAAAAAAATTTGCTGCTATAGCAGAAAGTTATCATCAAGGTATTTTACCTCACCATTTTCTAGGGCCAATAGTCAATATGGCTTGTGTACATTTAGGTACTTCAATTCCTAACTGGGATATGAATGAATTTGCACCAGAACATGGTACATTCAAAGAGGAATTAGTGACAAATTTAGCAGAAGTTAAAGATGGTTACTTTATTCCTCCTGAAGTTCCAGGTTTAGGTACGGATATAGTTGAAGAATCTTTCAAAAAATATCCTTATGAAGCTGGAGATGGTGAAACTTCAAGAAGAAACGATGGATCAATAGCATTAAGATAAGGAGATAAATAATGCCCGGTTTATTATCAGGAAAAATAGCAGTTATAACTGGAGGTGGAGGTGCAATGGGAGGAGAACAATGTTCTTTATTTGCTTCTGAGGGAGCATCAGTTTGTGTAGTCGATAATAGATTAGAAAAAGCTGAAGAACGTTCTAATTTAATCATAAAAGAGGGTGGAAAGGCTCTGCCTTATGGATTAGATGTTAGGGATCAATCTGAATGGGCTAAGCTAGTTGAAAAAGTAGAAAGTGAATTTGGACATATAAATATTTTATGTAATAATGCAGGTGCAAATTTTAGAGTATCTTTTGAAGATCAAACTCTGGAACAATTTAATCAGATTATAGAAGTAGGTCTTACTGGTACTTTTTTAGGTATAAAAGCTGTAATTCCTTCTATGAAAAAAGCAGGTGAAGGGGTAATACTTAACATGGGGTCATTAGCTTCAATTAGACCTGGTGGTGGTAGTCCTGGTTATGCTGCTCAAAAAATGGGAATGGTTGGTATTAATCGATCAGCCGCTGGATCGTTTGCTAAGTATAATATTAGATCTGTTATTATATCTCCTGGCCATGTCGACACTCCATTTCTTCGTGAGAGTAACCCTCATAGTCCAAATGAATGGGATACAAGTATTGCAAATCCAAAAAATTATAATCAAAGAAAAGATGGGACTCCCTTAGGTAGACTTCAAGTTCCAAACGACTTAGCCCAGGCTTTTTTGTTTGCTGCTTCTGGAAATGCCTCGATGATAACTGGATCTATGATTACCGTTGATGGTGGGGCAGCTCTATAATAAGTTAAGCTTCAGAAAAGTATTTATAACAGTCTTCTGCTGTTTTCCATTCATCATAATTATCTTTTGTGTATAACTGGAAACTTACTTCTGCGAACACAGGTAAATGTGAAAGTTTGAATTCAACGATTTTATCTAAGTATTCTGTTAAATTCAGAGCACCTTCTCCTGGTAATTGAAAGACTACTTTACCGTTTTCCATATAACCATCTTTTATATGTACTGCGCCAGCATACTTTGCACATAAATCAAAAGAATGTTGTACATCTATCCCCTGACATATAAAGTGACTAATATCAAAATCTAGTTTGATGTTATTATGATTTGCTTGTGTAATAGCCCATGCTCCTTTTTCTGGAGTATCTATTAGATTTCCTACATGTGGTTCAAGCCCAATAATTACATTAAATTCTGAAGCAATATCTCCTATTTCTCTTAGACCATCAACAATAGGTTTTTTTTGATCTCTTAATAAGGTAGATAAACCCCATGATAAATCTGGTTCAGGATGCCCTAACGTTGATACAACCACTCCATGATCTCTTTCATAATTCAAATTACTAGCTAATTCACATGTTCTTTTTACTCTATCCATTGCTTCTTGCCTGTTAGAAGTATCAGCACATACGCTAAACATATCGAATAAAGAGGGAGCTTTTAAACCTTCAGATATCGAAATATCTTTAATCTCTTTCCAAGATGATTGTATATTAGATAAATTAGTTTTCCAATCGAAATTAAGGGAACTTGTTTTACTGTCAGCGACACATAACTCAACAATTTTATAACCTATCGAGCTCAATTTTGGTATTGCTTCAAATGCGTCAATCTTTGGCATAGCATAAGTGCTATAACCAAAATCTATATTCCTATTTGTCATATTTCCTTCCATTATTTTTCTTCTATTAAAATCCTAATCTAGTTTCAGGTATTTCTCCAAAGTTAATATATTTTCTACTTTCTACTACTGTAAGAAATTGATAATTACCACGTATAGCATATAACCTACCATTAGATATTCTCAATCCAATTTTTATTACTTTGCCATTTAGTTCAGATAATTTTTTCCCACTATTCCATTTTGGAGTAAAATCTACAGAATCACCTCTTAATGGTATTGAATCTGAATAACTATAACCAGAGATTATATCTCCATTATGATCCATTATTTCTAAAATAATATCTCCATGAGGTACAGAAGCATTTATTGATATTTCGTCAGATTTCCATAAAATCCATTTAGTATTTAGTTCTCCGGTACCTCCAGAAGGTTCAAGATAAACGAAACCATCTTTTCTCATTTCATGCATTAGAATAGAACCTTGTCGTGTAGAAGGATTTGAACGTATTTGAGCATGTTCTCCAGAAGAAGCGCTAGAATATATTCTAATTTTTTCACCAATATCCACGATCGATGAAGGATAAATACATCCTGATGTGGGATCTCCAGGTTCACCATTAGGTATAAAAGGTTCTCGGATAGTTCTTTGGAAGTGTAAGCCATTTAAACTGTATGTTAATTGACAATCTATTTTACCCATTACTCTAGATAAATCATCACCTTTGTTCATTTCTAATAATCCTTGAAATTTATCATTCCATTTTATAATTGGATCTGTGTGATAAATCCATAATAAACCTATAAAGATTTGTTCGTATTGTATTACTGGCATACCGTAAAATAGTGAAGATGCTGTGTCCTGTGCATCTGGTTGCATTAGTAATACTGGGGGAGAAAAATCTTTCCAATCTTTTGTTTCTGATAGTGCTTGACGTCTATCTGCTAAGTGTGGTCTAACGGATATGAAATAAGAATTACTATAAGGATTCCAATACGCGAACATTCCTGGATCAGCACCTGTAGGATGCCAAATTACGTCTTTCTTAATATCCCATTTTATTCCATCACCACTAGTAGCTAATTTACCAACAAGAGTAGGAGCTTCATTCTGGCCAATTCCACTTATTTCTTTACCTTCTGGTCTTAAATTTATGAAAGCTTTCATTCTTTCATTTGTATTTTTAGCATTAGGATCAAGAAATACTCCACACCATTCACTAAAGTATTCAACTTCAAAAAGTTGATTTGGAGCATATCTTTTCTTCAATTTTACTGTATTGGTGAGATCAGGCAGATTCCATTTTATTCCATCTTTACTTTCTGCTATTAAGGGTACATGGTGACCGCTATCATTTGTTTCCCCTTGATAATAACATCTCCATATATCCTTTTCTTCATCTTTGATTACAGTAGGGTATCCCCATGAAGAGTCAGCAATAGGATCTCTGAATATTGATTCAGGAATTAATTTTGGTTTTCCAATCTGTCTTTCTAAGTTGATTCTGTTATGTAAATGCCAATCATCAAAAAATAATAGTGTATACATGCTCAATTTCTTTTCTTTATAAATATTATAAACATAGATACACTATAAGTATAAAATCATAAAATTTATTTTTTATCAGGTATCTTTTTAAGGAATATCATTAATATTGCTCCAATTATTCCTATTATCGTGAAGACAGGGAAAGTCATTTCATAAGAATCTCTCATATCAAAAATTATTCCAGCAGAAATAGCCCCTACAGATTGACCAAAACTCACAAATGGTTCTGTAATCCCTCTAATAGTACCCAGTGATTTTCTACCAAAATAATTTGCAATAGCAACTGGAGGAACAACTAATAGACCTCCTAATCCTATTCCAAAGATTAAGGCGACAGGAAATGCAACAGTTATACTTTCTACAAATAAAAATAAGAGAGATGCAAATCCTAACCAAAGATTTAATAGTATATATACTGATTTGACAGATATTTTATCTAAAAGATTTCCCCAAATTAGACTTCCAATACCTGAACCTAAAGCCATTATAGATAATGATATAGCTGCAGCATTGGCACTAATTCCTTGATCTCTTAAAAATGCTGCCTGATGTATATTAACTCCGGTATGTATAAAAAATACCAAAAAACATCCAATAGACAATATCCATAATGAAGAAGTTCTTACAGCTTCTTTTATTGTCCATGATATTTCATCATCTACAGTTGATTCTTCAGAATTATCAGATTTTTCTAACATTGGTTTTTTACCAATTTTTTCAGGTGTTTCGACAAGTAAAATATATATTGCTGGAAGAGCTAATATCCAAACTGAAATACCGATCCAAAACCATGCCATCCTCCAATTATTATTATCTGTCCCGATAAGTAATTGTGCAAAAAGAGGAAATAAACCCATACCTAAAGAATGTGTTAAACCAAGAATAGAAGTAGCTTTACCTCTTCCTTTGACAAACCATTTAGCTACTACGGTGGTCGTGGATATTTGAATTGGTGACTGAAATATTACTCTACCTATTCCAAATAAAATATAAAATTGGATAGGATGAGAAATCCATCTTATTGAAATTAAAGTAGCACCTAGAAAAATAATTGAAGTAATTAGTAGATTTTTCGATCCAAATCTATCTATTATCCATCCTACTACAGGTGAAACAAACACAGCAATAATACCCGCAACAGCTGCTGCTCCTACTATAAGTGTTCTACTCCAACCTAAAGATTCACTCATAGGAAAAACAAAAACTGCCATAGTTAGAGTCGCGGCTGCATTTCTAGAAAACATTGATGTGCTTGTGGCGAAAACAATATACCATCCATAGAAGAAAGGGGACTTATCAGCAATTGTTTTTGTAGATTTTGATAATAAAGACATAAGAAGTTTAATACTCGTATACTTATAAAAAATATTTTGAATATTTCATCTAAACTAAATATATACTTATTTAAGTTTTAAATTTAATGTAAATAAGCGTATAAATTCAAATAATACATTATTTAAATTATTCAGAATTACAAAGGAAATTAGATGCATGCTAAAAATCTCAAAACAAATTTTGGAAATTTTGATTATTACGATATAGGTTATTTTGAAGAAATTGGTTCTTCTAAAATTCATGAAATTCCATATTCTATTAGAGTACTTTTTGAGAATGCACTAAGAAATAAACATAATGGTTTAGTTAGTGAGGATGATTTAAAGTTAATTGCATCCTGGAAACCTGATAATAAAATCAATGTAGAATTTCCTTATATGCCAGGAAGAGTATTACTTCAAGATTTTACTGGTGTTCCTGTGGCTGTCGATTTGGCTGCAATGAGGAATGCAGTATCTGACATAGGTAAAGATCCGTCTATAATAAATCCTATAGTTAGGACAGATATGGTAATTGATCACTCAGTACAGGTTGATTATTTCAATTCTAAAAATGCTCTATCACTGAATATAGAACGAGAATATGAGAGAAATTCTGAAAGATATAAGTTACTTAAGTGGGCCCAGAATTCATTTAATAATTTTCGTATTGTGCCTCCAGGTACAGGAATAGTACATCAGGTAAATTTGGAATATTTAGGTGATGTAGTTCTAAGTGAAGAATCAAATAATTCCACATTGGTCTATCCTGACACATGTATTGGTACTGATTCCCATACAACTATGATTAATGGACTTGGAGTTTTGGCTTGGGGAGTAGGGGGTATAGAAGCAGAAGCAGTAATGTTGGGACAGCCAAGTTATATAATTTTACCTGAAGTAGTAGGCGTTAGAATTACAGGTGATTTAAATGAAGGGGTGACTGCTACTGATTTAGTTTTATCTATAACTGAAAAGTTAAGGAAATTAGGAGTAGTAGAAAAATTTGTAGAATTCTTTGGAGAAGGATTATCTAATTTATCTTTACCTGATAGAGCTACTATAGCTAATATGTCTCCAGAATATGGGGCTACCTGTGGTTTCTTTCCTGTAGATGAACAAACATTGAAATATTTAGATGAAACCGGTCGAAGTAAAGAACAAATAAGTTTGGTTGAATATTATTCTAAAGAAAATTATTTATACCATGATGAAAAAAATACCCCTAAATATTCACAAATTTTAGATTTCGATTTAGGTAATGTTGTAGCTAGTTTAAGTGGCCCTAAAAGACCTCAAGATAGAATAGCATTGAGTGATGTGAAAGAAAATTTTGAAACTAATTTTCCAGATTCTATGTTAAGAGAGTACAAAGTTGAAATTGATTCTACAGATTACCCTATTTCTGATGGTTCAATAGTAATAGCAGCTATAACTAGTTGTACAAATACATCTAATCCTTCAGTTATGATAGGTGCGGGAATTCTAGCAAAAAATGCAATATTGTCTGGACTTAGACGTAAACCTTGGGTAAAAACTAGTTTAGCCCCAGGTTCTACTGTTGTTACTAAATATTTAGAATCCTCTGGATTAGATACTTATTTGGAAGAATTAGGTTTTAATACAGTAGGATATGGTTGTACTACTTGTATAGGTAATTCTGGTCCTTTACCCGAAAATATATCTGAAGTAATCGATGATAACAACCTAATCGTTGCTGCAGTGCTTAGTGGTAATAGAAATTTTGAAGGTAGGGTTCATTCTCAAGTTAAAGCGAATTATTTAGGTTCTCCTATGTTGGTGATTGCTTATGCTTTGTTTGGTCGTATAGATGTAGATATAGTCAATGATTCAATAGGTGTTAATGATAAAGGTGAAGAAATATTTTTGAAGGATATTTGGCCTACTTCCAAAGAAATCACAAATACTCTTAATTCTTCACTAAATTCAAATATGTTTAAAGAACAGTACTCAAATGTATATTTAGGAACCGATAAATGGAGAGAATTAGAAAGTACTGATCAAGATCTATTCTCGTGGGATTTAGATTCTTCCTATATACAAAAACCTCCTTATTTTAACAATTTTGAATTACTACCTAAATCTAGATCAAAAATTAAAAACGCAAGAGTTTTAGCACATCTTGGAGATTCAGTGACTACAGATCATATTTCTCCTGCTGGTTCAATTCCTTTTGATGCCCCTTCAGGGAAATTTTTAATTTCAAATGAGGTACTACAACGTGAATTCAATTCGTATGGATCACGTAGAGGTAATCACGAAATTATGGTCAGAGGAACTTTTGGAAATATTAGATTACGTAACTTATTAACTCCAGATGATGAAGGAGATTGGACTATTTATATACCTAATAGAAAAAAAATGAGGATTTATGAAGCTTCTCAGGAGTATATAAAAAATAATATTCCTACAATAATTATAGCAGGGAAGGAATATGGTACTGGAAGTTCAAGGGATTGGGCTGCTAAAGGTCCTGCTTTACTAGGTGTAAGAGTAGTCATTGCAGAAAGTTTTGAACGTATACATAGATCTAATTTAATTGGAATGGGAATAATTCCATGTGAATTTATGGATGGAGAAAATTTTCAGACTTTAGGTCTAACAGGTTATGAAGAATACGAGATAAGTGATTTAGATGGGAAAATATCTCCAGGTTCTAAAAAAACCGTTATTGTAAGAAATGATCAATCAGAAGTGAAGAAATTTGAAGTTCTATTAAGGATAGATACTGAAATTGAAAGTGACTATTATGAACATGGTGGTCTTCTACCTTATGTTCTTAGGCAAATGATTTCAGAAGATCAGGAAGTTCATTAAATTCGAATTTATAACCAGCTTCTTTCAATTTTTTTGGGTATATTTTTGAACTAGATAAAATCATTTCATTTCCCATTTCACCTGCTAGTATTTTTACTAAGTAAGGAGGGATGCGAAATAGTATCTTTTTATTATATTGTTGACTTAGAATTTCACAAAAGTCTTTTGTTCTAAGTGGTTTTTCGTTAACAACATTAATTGGACCATCAATCTCATTATTTAATATATATTCATAAATTTTTATTGTATCTAAAAGCGATACCCAAGAAATCCAATTTTCTCCGGTACCAATATAAGATCCCAAACCATATTTAAATGGCATAGAAATTAAAGGAAAAGCACCTTCTTTTTTATCGAGTACTAATCCAAATCTAGTATGGATGACGGATGTTTTATTAAGTTTGAATTTAAAAGTAGAATTTTCCCATTCTTCAGCTGTTTTAGCTAGAAATCCTGTACCTACGTTATCACTTTCATCCACTTTTTGATCTAATGTATTCCCATAAAATCCTCCAGCTGATGCAACAATTAATTTTGATGGAGGTTTTTCCATTTTAGAAATAAATTTAGTTAAAATCTCTGTCGAATTTACTCTACTATAGCAAATTTCCTTTTTGATTTTTTCAGTCCATCTTAACGATATAATTTTTCTTCCGCCAAGGTGTATAACAGCATCTGATCCTATGAAAGGCTTATCAGGAAGGTAATGATTATCTGGATCCCATAAATGTGTTTCAAAATTTCTGGATATATTTTTAGAAGTTTTTCTAACTAATCTTATTATATTATGACCTTTATCTGCCAAATAGTTACTTAGATTATTTCCTATAAATCCAGTAGAACCAGATATTATTATCTTCATTTTTTTATTCTTGCTAGTTCTTTTGGAGGTAAAGGGAAAATCCAGCCACGATTTTGGATAATCCTTTTTGATAATTCTGGAGGGATTGCAATAATTATTTCTGGTTCTAATGAAAATCTCCCAGTAAATCCTCCTATAGCTGATCTAGCATGTACACCAGAATAATTTTCATCTTCACCATTTTTTGAAAATTCTCCTATTCCACCTCCAAATATTGACTGCCAACGTGAAGAAAATCCATTTACTACCTCAGGAGCTGAATTAAAATCTACGTCTGTTGAAACTACCATGCCCAAAGCTTTTACAGTATATAAAACATCATTTAAATCTCCACCTTCTTCGCCACAAATTAGTGCCCAATGTAATCTAGCGATCATTGAATCTGTAATTTTACGACCGGCTTCTTTACCATATTTAATTTTTTCCTTACTATCATTCATCTGACCAGGACCTAGACCTAATCCTGACAGATAAGTTGTCCCAGACTCATGAAAAACTACACTGGCAATTGCAGAATTTTTTAAATCTGTTAACCAATCATTTTCTTTCCCTAAATCAATTCCAAGTTTATTAATTCTTTCATAAACATCAAAATTTCTACGTAAATGTTCTGGGATTATTGAATTATCATAGTATTTTCCCATTATCAGAGCCTTTCATAAAGTATTATTTGATAAATAATGAATAATTATCAAGCTTAGTCTATTGGAGAATAATGTGGAAGACAATATAGATTCGCCAAATTACGCGCCGACTGTGACTTTTGCTATTAGAAAAGCTACAATAAAATTTATAAATTCGTTAAATCAAAATCAAAAAAATAAAGCTTTATTTAGTTTTAATTCAGGTGATGAAAGATTTAAATGGAGTTATGTTCCTATCGATCGTAATGGTTTATTATTATCTGAAATGAGCGATTCTCAAAATATACTGGCTTTTAATATAATGAAAGAATGTTATAGCAATAAATCCTATATTACAGCTCAAGAGATAATAAGATTAGAAAAAATTCTAGGAGAATGGGAATTGTCACAAGGAGAAACTTCAAATTTCCCTAGAGATCCATCCCGTTATTGGTTCAGCGTTTTTGGAGACCCTAACTCTGAATTAGATCCCTTTAGCATTAGAATTGGAGGTCATCATATAGGCTTAATAGCTACAGTTATAAAAGATAATATATCTTTGTTACCTTTATTTTTTGGAGCTAATCCGAGTGAAATTAAACACGGTGATGATAAAGGAAAAAAAACACTGCATGATGAAGAAGAATTTGCTAGAGATTTAGTGACAAATTTGAGTGATGATTATAAAAAAAAATGTATTATAAGTAAAATTGCCCCTGAAGATATATTAACAGCTAGTTTTAGAGATATAAAAAATATTAGTACACCTTCAGGAATATTGTTTACTGATCTTCCAGATAAATCCAAAGACGATTTACTTGACCTTATAAAACTTTATATTTTTAGGATGCCTCAAAAAGTTTCTAATAATTATTGGAAACAAATTAATAATGAAGGTTTTGATAAATTATATTTCACTTGGGCTGGATCTTTAGTACCTGGATTAGGTCACTATTATAATATCAAGCATCCAAGATTTATAATCGAATATGATAATACTCAAAATAATGCGAATCATATACATTCTGTAATGCGAGATTATTCCAATGATTTTGGTATTGATATTCTAGCTGAACATTACAAAAATAATCATTCCGAATAATATGCTACAAAATGAACTGATTTATTCACATGATGTGATAGTTATAGGGGCAGGTCCTGGAGGATTGGGTGTAGCCGCTAGTTTAGAAGGTTGGCATCCATATATAGAAAATTATGAGCATTTATTTAATGATGAAATGAATTCAATATTAAATAAATATTCATCCAATTTATTCAGATTAGATCCGAACATCTTAATTGCTAATGGCATAAAGCCTATTTCTTTTTACAGAAATTTACATCATCCTTTTAAAAATTCAATTGATCCTTCATCATATATTTTGAAATTTAAAAAAAATAAACCATTAGACTATGTAATTATTTCTAATGATCCTGAAGGAGGT
>CAZBHC010000007.1:0-21920 GCA_964491775.1 uncultured Dehalococcoidales bacterium
TTGGTTTTCCAAAACTACAAATATAGTAAAAAATCATATCATTCGAAATCAGACTATCCCAAATAATTTTCCGAATAATTTACTTAATAGAACAATGTTTGTAAAGAAAACTGAAAGAATAAATTTAGAATGTATTGTAAGGGGTCATATTGCTGGACAGGCTTGGGATGAATATAACTCTTACGGTACAATAAATAAAAAACCTATTGAAGAAAATTTATTTAAAGCTCAAAAGTTTAAGTATCCTATTTTTACCCCTTCAACTAAATCTGAGACAGGTCATGATGTACCTTTATCTGACTCTGAAGCTATTGAAGTGGTTGGTAATCAAACGTTTACAAAATTGAAAGAAATTAGTCTGGAAATTTTTAATTTTGCTTATAACTATATGAAATCAAAACAGATGATACTAGCCGATACGAAATTCGAATTTGGGTTACATAATGGAGAATTAATACTAATTGATGAAATTCTTACACCAGATTCAAGTAGATTTTGGGAAGAAAATGACATAAAAAAAGATCATTTTCCACCTGCATATGACAAACAATTTCTGAGACAATGGTTAATTGATTCGGGATGGAATAAGGAACCACCTCCTCCAACCTTACCAAATAATATTATTCGTAAGACTTTAGAGAGATATCTTAGAGCTTACGAAAGAATTACAGAAAATTCATTAGATCTTAAGGAAATTAGTTGAATAAATCAAATTTAGACTCAGAAAGTACTGTACCTAAAGCCTCCACTCGTCCTGCTAGAAGAAAAGGTATGACAAAAAGCCAAATAAGAGAAGAGAGACGTCAAAAAAGTAATTCTCGGAAAAAAAGACGAAGAACTTTACTTATGTCTGGAGTTATTGTTATTGCGATTTTCTTCATAGCTAGTTTAGTTGTATCACCAGGATTGGATTCTCAGGATCAAAATTCACCTGATGGAAAGGGACTAAACACGAGCGGACATATTTCTTTGGATCCAGATGACGGAAGAGATCATATAGAGCCAGACAATTTCAGTAATTTTCAATATTCTGTGAAACCTGCTACATCTGGTCCTCATTGGTATTCTCCTGTGACACCAGTAGATTTACCTTCTCCTGCTAGATGGGGCATTTATGAATCAATCCTTCCTGATGAAATTCTAGTAAGTAATTTAGAGAATGGAGGTATTGGATTACATTATAATTGTCCTGAAGGTTGTGATGAAATTATTACTCAATTCGAAGATTTAGTTCCTAGAGATCCTAAATTTTATATAGTTTCGCCATATCCAGATATGACTAGTAAATTAGCAGTTACTTCATGGAGACATCATCTATTTCTTGATGAATTTAATAAAGAAGAAATATTAAAATTTATTAATGAATATCAAGATAGATCTCCTCAGAGTATTCCATCTAATCCATGGTAAAAATGTATAAAATCAAAGTTCATGTAATTTTAAAAGATACAGTTAATGATCCTCAAGGTCATACCATAAATAGAGCCTTAATCCGTCTTGGATTTGATACTATTTCATCTGTTAGATCAGGAAAGTATTTTGAAATAAAAATCAACGAAACAAATGAAGATAAAGTTATGGAAATTGCAGAATCTATTTGTTCGCAATTATTAGCAAATCCAGTTATAGAGAAATATAACTACACCATAGAAAAGATTTAATCTTTTAAGGTCCCTTTAGTGCTGGGTATAGAGTTAGGAGATCTATTATCTATAGTTACTGCTTGTCTTAATGCTCTCGCAAATGCTTTAAAACTAGATTCAATTATATGGTGTTCATTTGATCCATTTAAAACTCTTACGTGAATGCAAAACTTTCCTTCAATTGCTACAGATTCAAAGAAATGTCTAGCTAAATCTAATGGGAATTCACCAATATTATTACTTCCTCCCATATCTACGACAGCGTAACCACGTCCACTAAAATCAATTATTACTTGTGAAAGAGATTCATCTAATGGACATATTTTATCTCCCATTCTATAAATTCCTTTTCTGTCACCCAATGCGTCGGAAATAGCTCTACCTAAAGCAATTGCTGTATCTTCTACAGTATGGTGTGTACCTGTTTCTGTATCACCATTTGCCCTTATATCTAAATCTATTAAACTATGTTTAGAGATTTGTTCTAACATATGCTTAAGGAAACCAATATCTGTTTCTATATTGTATTTACCAGTTCCATCTAGATTTAATTTTATAGAAATACTAGTTTCTTCAGTTTTTCTATTTATTGTTGAAGTTCTCAAATTATTATCCATTAAAAAATTGTATATATAGAATGCTATATCAAATGATGATTAACTTACAATATTTTTTAAAACATCTATTAATGTATCTGTTTGATTAGATGTTCCTGATGAAATCCTTACACAGTCTGTAAGAGAAGAGTGAGTAAATTTTCTTACGAATATTCCTTTATAGGATAATTCATCATAAATCTCACTACCTGAAAAATCTCTAAATCTACATAATAAAAAATTAGCAGAAGAAGGAAAAAACATAATTTTATCTTTTGAAGTATCTATAAAGTTTTGTAACTTAATTCTTTGATCAATTAACTTTTTAACATTTATAAGAAGATTATCTTTTTCATTAATAGCACTTATAGCTGCTACCTCCGCAGCTATATTTATATTATAAGGTTGCTTAATTTGCATTAGGATATTTATGATTTTTGTAGATCCTATTGCATAACCAATTCTTAATCCTGCTAGACCTGCCCATTTACTAAAAGATCTTAAAATCACAAGATTTTCGTATTCTTCTATCAAATGAGATAATGAAATTCCTGAGAATTCGAAATAAGTCTCATCAATAACTAGTAATATTCCTGTATCTAGAATCTTTTTTGCTGTTAGTTCATCTAACACATTTCCAGTAGGATTATTAGGCGAGGCTATAAAAATAATTTTTCCAGTTTTTGAGTTTTGTAATATTTTTTCTAAATCTATATTCCAATATTCATCCCTTTCAATTGAAATAATTTTACCTCCAGATAAGTCTGAAGAAAATTTATACATACCAAAAGTTGGGGGGCAATCAATTACAATTTCTCCTGGCGATACAAATAATCTCATTAACAAATCAATAATTTCATCTCCTCCAGCGCCTGCCATCAAATTTTCTGAACTTATACCTGTGTATTTACTCAAAGCTAATCTAATTTTTTTTTGATTAGGATCAGGATAAAGATGAGTTTGTAAATTATGTAAAGATTTAATTACATTAGGATCAGTGCCATAGGGATTCTCATTAGCATTAAGTCTAATAATGGTTTCTAATTTTTGACCTGAAATTTCAGACATATCTTCTGATGTAATTACACCATCATATTCAGAATAACTTAGAAAATGTGGTTGGATATTAGAATCTATATCATATTTTTTTTTTCTATTCATTATCAAATTCCTGTAATCTAATTCTGGCAGAATTACCATGAGCTTCCAATTGTTCAATATCTGCTATTATTGCAGCTTCTTTCGCTATAGAAGTAAAAGTTTCTTTATTGAATCGAAGAAAAGGGGTAATTGTGACAAAATTTCTTGCAGATAAAGCAGAATTAAATCTCGCTGTTCCCCCAGTTGGCATGACATGTGATGGACCGGCAATATAGTCTGCCATCACTTCAGCTGAGTTTTCTCCGATAAAAAGTGCACCACATTTAATAGATTTATTTGCTATATAATCAGGTCGTTCAATATTTATACTTAAGTGTTCTGGTGCAATGGTATTTGCAATCCTGACTACTTCATCTTCAGTTTCGACAATAAAACATAACCCCATATTGTTTATTGAGGTTGTTGCTATATCTTTTCTACCTATGTTTTTTACTTCTTCATTTAAAATTTTCATTACAGAATCAGCTGGTTTTTTCCCAATCGATACTAATATTGGTCTAGCCAATATATCATGCTCAGATTGAGCTAATAAATCGTATGCAGCAGAATTATAATTTGATGAATTATCTACTATAACCATAGTTTCAGTAGGACCATAAATCCCGTCTATTCCAACTTCTCCATAGACTTCTTTCTTTGCAGCAGTAACCCAAATGTTGCCTGGACCACAAATATAATCAACTTTATTTATTGATTCTGTTCCGTATGCTAATGCACCGATGGCTTGAGCTCCTCCTATATTATAAATATCAGAAACCCCTACTAATTCTGCACATCCTATAATTGGATTATCGGACGGAGGACCATTGTAAGGTGTACATATAACAGTCCTTTTAACCCCAGCGACTTTTGCAGGGATAATAGTCATTATGACCGTAGATAATAATGGTGCAGTCCCTGCAGGTATATAAGCCCCAACAGATTCTATTGGAGTTACTTTTTCTCCTATTTGACTATCATGTTGATCCCATGATTTAGGTAATGTGTTTTTTTGAAATTTTTTTACTCTATCTATTGATATTTCTAAAGCATTTCTTAATTTATTATCTAGATTTTTTAAGGATTTTTTCCTATCATTATCAGAAACTCTAAATGAAATATTTTCATTTTGTTCTAAATGATTAGTAATTCTTTTTAAACCATAATCACCCTGTTCTTTTATTATTTTAATAATATTTCTAGCAAAAAGTTCAGGTGGATAATTTTCTTCAAATAAACCATTTCCATTTGATTCTAGTTTACTTTTATCATCTTTGAGATATTTGGATATATATATTAAAGCAGAATCTATTCCTTCTATTATCTTCATATGTAACCCCTAAATTTCTATCCCCAGGTATTTTTTTACAGATTCATTTCTATTATCAGACTTTAAGGTTTTTTCAAGAGCTTTTAGCATTTTAGATATAATTGAAATTTTCATTTTTGATGATTTGATATTTTTCTTATTACAAATAAGACTAGCTTGAGAATTAATTATTATTCCATCATTCAATGGTCTTAAATCATTCTCTCTCAACGTATTTCCTGTCGCTGTGATGTCTGCGATAATATCAGCATAACCTATAATAGGTGCTGCTTCTAATCCTCCAGAAACATTTACTAATGTGAAATAATTTATTCCTTTAATATTTAGATACCTTTTTACTAATCTTCTATATTTAGTTGCAATACGAATATCTTGACCTTTCGAACGAAAGATTAAAGAAATATCAGCAAGATCTTTGGTTGAATTCACATCTACCCAATAGTTAGGTACAGCTATGACCAGGTTAGAAAAACCAAATTTCAAATCTTCTAACAATATATCTGAATCACCTTCTTCTAATCTAGATTCCAAATATCTATCTTTTCCGGCTATACCTAAATCAGTAATTCCTTGATCAATTTGTGAAGGAATATCAGATTGCCTTTGAAATAATACTTGAATTTCCTTAATTGAGGAAATATTAGCTACATATTTCCTTGGATTTGGCCTATTTATTTCTAGGCCTGCATTTTTAAAGAGTTTTAGAGAGTCTTCATATAATGCACCTGATGATGGTAATGTGAGTCTAATTTTTTCCATTTTTTATGTTTCCATCTACAGTTATAAATATATATTCCCCTGTCTTAGAATCAATTTTATCTTCATAATCTATAATGCAAGGGATACCTTCAGTCTTTAGTTTTTGAGAATAATTTATGGCATGAGAAAAATCATTTTTATCTTCACTTCTAATAATAGTAGGTTCGATATCTGTATAATTTTGATTATAAATAGATAAAATTTTACTAAAATCAAAAGCGAACCCAAGTGAAGAAATATTTTTATATCCTAAATCTCTGGATAATCCATCATATCTTCCACCACCACCAAGAATAAGTTCATTTTCTCCTGAATATATATTGAAAATTATCCCAGAATAATATGAAACGTCTTTAATTAATCCGAAGTCTATTTCAATGAACTTTTTTTCTACTCCAAGTTGATTAGTAAATGAAAGAATATTTTCAAAACTTTCTACAGGTTTTGGATCTAATTTATATTTAGAAAATAAATCTTTAATTTGATCTATAACAGCAATTGATTCACCTTTTATATTTATAATTTCATAAATAATATTTAGAACATTTAGAAATATTTTTTCATCGTCATATTGTGTATTTTTATACGATAATCGTTGAATTATTTCATCAGTTGATCTAGATGAATTCTGTGCTAAATCTTCACTTCTTAATGATTGTATTAATTTTTCATTTTGGTTGAATTCTATATCTTTATCTTGATATTTTTCAAAAAATGAAAGTTCTTTCGCTCTATCAAGTACAATTTCTGAACCTAAATTTTTTATATTTTGTACATTTTCTAATATAAACATTTTTGATCGATTTGATAATTTAAAATGCTCAGATATCGATCCAATGATTTTAATGTCACCAATGATTAGTTTAAGATTTTGGTTTGATACTTTTTGTAGAGTTTTATATGCTAACGAAATAATTTCCGCATCATATTTATAGTCATCTGAACCAATAATTTCAGCACCAAATTGATTGAATTGTCTAGGTAATTCAGAAAATTCTTCACCTGGCTTAGAATACCTAAAAACGGGGCCAAAATAATAAATCCTTGTAGGTGATTCAAAGTTCTCTGGATTAGATAAAACATATCTCGTAATAGCAGAAGTAAATTCAGGTCTCAGACAAACATCATATCCGCCTGGATCATTGAATTGATATAATCGACTAGAAATATTTCCTCCTGATCTCCGTAAAAAAAGATCAGATTTTTCTAAAATTGGAGTATCTACTAATTTATATGTATTTATTTCCATATATTTGCTTAAAGCAGAAAAAAGTGATGAATTTTGCTTCATCACATAACTAGAAATATCTTCCATATTTGGTAAACGATTAACAGGATCTAAGAATTGCATAATTTTAAATGTTGTGAGTTAACAATTTTATCCTAAGTTTCATAATCATATGTCATTAATATACATGATGGTTAATTTGATTAACTTTTTACTTGAATCCCCAAATTTTAGCTGCAGTATTTCCTATTACATTTTGTATATGTTTTTTTGAAGTAAATATTTTGTTATTTTTGATGCTATTTAATGTGTTCATATATCCTTCCCTTCCTGCACACGGAGGGAAATCACTTCCCCACATCATTTTTTCAGATCCATATTTTTTGTAAACTATATCAACCAATGGAGGAACAGGACCTAAATCAAAATTTTCATTAAGTATTTTAGGTCTTTTAGTATATTCTCCTTGACCTGGAATTTTTATGAACACGTTTTTCAAAGATAAAGATTCTATTGCTATATTAAATTCATCGATTTTATCTGGATATTCATATCCTATTCCGGCTAGATGTTCTATAACTATTTTTGTGTTTTCGTTTTGTGATACTAAAGATTTGAAGTTTGTTGATGCGAAAAAATCTAAACTTCCTTGATAGCTTATTATTAGGTTTAATTTACCTGAATATTTTATTAGATCATTAATTGAAACATTCTTGTAAGAATTATTACTACTAATTCTTAATCCTGAAGCTCCTTGATCTTTATATTTTTGTAAATTTTCTAATGGGTTTTTATCTTCTGGAGATAAATTTACACAGACTTTAAATTTTTTAGGATAATTTTTTGATATTTCTAATAGATAGTTGTTGTCGTAAACACCGTTATGTTGAATTAAAACAGAACCATCAACATTATTCAATTCCATTTGTTTAATTAGAACCTCTATAGGTTCAAACCAATTTTTTCCAGCATGGCAGTGTGTATCGATAATCATCACTTACTAAATGGATTTTTATTATTTAAATTAAGATTATTAACTATAACTCCAGCTTTTATTTCAGCTAATATAGTTTCTCCTGCTTTAACAGGAAGGGCTGAATTGTTTTTTTGTGATTGCTCTACCCCACCATTATGCCAACTAGTGCATGGTTCTAATCCAGCGTTATAGCATCTTCCGTACCATGGATAACCATATCCACCACCATAGTTTCTCCAGTACCAAAGATAACTAAACAATTCCTTTGGGAATTCTACACCCCAGGAAATCCCTAGGTCCTTGTTATTAACAGAATACCAACCTTCAGATAAATCAGTAAAATAAGCCATATCTAAAGACCTATCGGATTTAGGTGGTATTTTACGGAAATCTGAAATTGAACCATCTTTCATATCTACATTTGGCCAAGGTCCAGAAAAATTAGGTTTTAATTTAGAGGACTTATCAATATCCTCTGGATGAGAAAGTACAGTACAGTCTGGCAAATTTAATGTACAGTTTTCAGATAAAAATGTGCCACCAATTGCTATATGTTCTAGCCATACAATATCTAAATCTTCTTCTCCTAAATTCTTTACTTCTTGATTAATTACTATGAAACTTTCATCAGCTTTCAATGAAATTGTTTTTTTAACCTCAAATGGACTTCTCATACTTCTGCCTATAAATTCTACTTTACATATATCAGGAGAATCTT
Organism: uncultured Dehalococcoidales bacterium; assembly: GCA_964491775.1. Taxonomy (GTDB): domain Bacteria; phylum Chloroflexota; class Dehalococcoidia; order Lucifugimonadales; family Lucifugimonadaceae. Next base: position 8,391 of record CAZBHC010000007.1, read on the forward strand.
CAATTATTTTAGTATCCCATGGTATAAGATTCACATCTCCGTGGATTCCATAGTCTGCACCATAATAATTACTTGGATAACCTCCATGCGGAACTACAGTTTGCCAGCCTCCTTCATAATAATCTAACCATATTGATGTAGGATCTCCAGAGGATGGAATAGTAAGTGATGGATTTCTTAATCCCCAAGGGGTTTGGAACAACATTTCAGTATCTGTAGGTTTGTATATAAAATTTGAAATATCAGCACCTTTATCAGCAATAATATTTAGTTTTATAAATTTATTCTCTAATATTACTGTTTTTAAACCTCTATAACGCCATGAATCAGAAATTCTTACACCTTGAGTTCTTTGGTCTTGATAGTTTGTGTACATCTATAATTCCTTAATTATTATTTATTTGGTTTTACTACGATTCTAAATATATCTTTATTACTAGATAACATTTTATTGAATCCCTGTTCTATAACATTGGAAAGTAATATATTTTCTGAAACCAACGGTTTTAGAATAATCCTTCCTTTTGACACTAAGTCTACCGCGTATTCCATATCATGTTTTGAAGCAGCTACAGAACCTATAACATTTTTTTCTAGTCCTACTATTTGATTGAAATCAAACTTAGGTTTATGAGAGTATATTCCAACTAAAACTATAGTACCTCCCCTTCTGGCTATATTAATAGAAATTTCTGGAGTTTTTTCAGCTCCAGCTGTTTCAAATACAAAATCGGGACCTATTTTAGAAATTTCTTCAATCTTTTTATAAATTTGATCAGAGTTTTTGCTAGATTGGACGATATATCTTGCTCCAAATTCTTTTGCGAGGATTAAATTTTTTTCTTTAAGATCAATTGCGATTACATTTACACCCATTGTATTAAGAGTTTGCACTACTAATAATCCAACTGTACCACAGCCTACTACAGCAGCTGTATCACCTGGTTTTATATTAGATTTTCTTACAGCGTGTATAGCTACTGTAGTAGGTTCTAAAAGAGAAATTTCATCCGAGTTGATGTTGTCAGGTACACAAATTAGATTATTTATAGGCCATGTCATATATTCTTGAAGTCCTCCATCCGCAGACAACCCTGCTACTGCCATAGAGGGACAAACAGCATGATGACCAGATTCACACCAGTAACACTTTTCACAAGTTAAAATGTTGTTTATTACAACTCTTTGACCTACTAAATCTTCATGTATAGAATCATTTATAACATCGATAACGCCTGAAATTTCATGACCTAAAACAAGAGGAGCTTTTTTTCCACTTAAAGGATTTGGGTTTTCAGTCTGAACCCATAGTGGACCATGCTGCCATTCTTCTATATCTGTTTGACATATAGAAGTAGATGTAATCTTAATTAATGCTTCATTAATTTTTGCAGTAGGTTTATCTATATCCTCTAACCTAATATCTTTATTTCCGTAATATAAAAGTGCTTTCATAATATTTTAAATAATTTTATAAAGTGATTATATGACAAATATCATGTATGATAATCAAAAAAGAAATAAGATTCATTTAGATAATTCTTATATGTAAAAATTTAGTATACTCTTTTACAAATGTTATATGAATTTTCAATAGGTTAAAAAAAATATGAGAGAAGAACCGATAATAAAAAAAGTAGAAGTAATAGTTTATGAAAGTAAACTTAGTAATGTAGGTAAAGATTACAATACATTTAATATGGTTTATGAACCTAATTCTACATTGACAACCAGAAATAATATTCTAAGAATTCATACTTCTAACGGATTGATAGGTCAATATGATAGTATTTCAGATAATGCTCTCTCAGATGTTAAAACTATTGCACAATACCTAATAGGCAAAAATGCTCTCTCTCGTGAAAGTATATATAACGATACAAAAAGAGGTCTTCGTCATACTGCAATGCTTGGTGTTGGTGTTGTGGATATTTGTTTATGGGATATTGCAGGAAAATTATACGATGAACCTATTTATAAATTATTAGGAGGTGAAAAGAAACCTCTACCTTGTTATGCATCAACATTACATGCTGATGAAAATGGTGGACTATCATCTGCACAGGACTTTCTAGATTTTGCTATTCAATGTAGAGAAATGGGATATCCAGCATTCAAGGTACATGGATGGGGAAATGCACGAGATAATTTACAAAGAGAAATAGATAATGTTCTTAATCTAGGTTCAGGTTTGAATAATTCAATGGATCTTATGATCGATCCTGCATGTGAAATTAAAAACTTTTCAGATACTATCAAATTAGGACGAGCTTGTGATGAAGCTAACTTTTTTTGGTACGAAGATCCTTTCCAAGATGGAGGTGTGTCTCAATTTGCACATGCTAAATTAAGACAACTTATCAAAACTCCAATTCTACAAACAGAACATATACGATTATTAGAACAGCATGTTGATTTTATTAATGCTGGAGCAACTGATTTTGTAAGAGCTGGAGCACATGAAGATGGAGGTATTACTGGAGCTATGAAAATCGCTCATGCAAGTGAAGGTTTTGGATTAGATGTTGAACTTCATGGACCGGGTGCAGTACATAGACATATTATGTCTTCAATTAGGAATACTAACTATTTTGAATTAGGGCTTGTACATCCTAATGTTGAATATACTAAACCTCAAATATATACGAATTATTCTGATAATTTAGATGCAATAGATTCTAATGGAAATGTTTTTGCACCTGATGGACCAGGTATAGGAGTTGATTTAGATTGGGAATGGATCAAGAAAAATCAAGTAGACGGTGGAATTTTAGCTGAATAAATTAGTATTTTTAAAAGCAATGAAAATTAAGCTGTAGTAAATATAAGGGTATACTCCAATTAGAAACGACTTATTTTTTTAGTATTTTTCCATTTTGATCAATACTTTTTACACCATTATCTGAATCGAAAATAACGGCTTTAATACTGGCACTAACTGTTTCACCTGGCCCTATTTTTCTGTCAGTTTTAAGATTTGAATCAGGCTCTGGATCTCCAGCACCTAGACTTGTAAAAGGCTCTAATCCTACGTTATATGTACGTCCATACCATGGGTATCCGTATCCTCCACCAAACTCTTGCCAGAACCATGTATATCTAAATAAATTTTCTGGATAAACTAGACCAAAACCAATTTTTAATTCAGGATTAGTAACTGCATACCAACCTTCTGACATATTCTTAAAAACTAAATAATCCATTTTTCTATTTCTTTTTGGTGGAAATTTCCTGAGGTCTTCTTTGGAACCATCTGGAGCTATTGCCAAAGGCCATTTTCCTTTTTGATTAGATCTAAACCTTAAAGTAGCGCTGTTATCACCGGGCTGACCTGGTACAAAAAAATCACAATTTGGTAAATCTAGAATACAATTTTCAGTTAAGAACGGTTCACCTAAAGCAACATGTTGACCCCACTGATAATCCATATCTTCTTCAGCTTCATTTGTTAAACTTTCTTCAATAGTGATTATAGGACTATTAGATTTTAGGGTTATTGTTTTTTCAATCCAAAAAGGAGTTCTGATTGTTCGTACATAAAATTTCGCAGAGACTTTATCTTTTGTGTCTTCTAAAATCTTATAATCCCAAGGCATTAAGCTTGCTTCAGTATGGAATCCAATGTCTGCGCCGTGGTAATTTTGTGGTATCCCACCTGTAGGTGCTATAGTTTGCCAACCACCAACATAACTATCATGCCATATACCTTCTCCCCAACCAGAACTAGGTATATATGTTGAAGGATTTCTTACACCCCAGGGCGTTCGCCACATAAAATCTATGTCTAATTTTTTATGAATAATCTCATATATATCTGCACCATTATCAGCTAAAACAGTGACTTTTAGAATTTCATTTTCTAAAATTACTGTTTTTAATCCCTTAAACTCCCAAGAATCAGAAATTCTACAACCATACAATCTTTCGTTTGAATAATGCAAAAATAATCCCCTTATTACATACAATTAATTGACTATTATATAAGTGTTATTAGTATAATATACATAATTACTATTTTCATACTTTAAGATCGTTATTAGTTTTTTGTATGAAAAAAGTCGGTGAATCAGCGAGTTTTGATCATAACTGCTGCTGTCACTCCCGGCCAGATTTCCGGCAGTGATCCCGACTTTCATATAAAGGGGTCATAAAATTACAGAAAAAATACTCAAATGTAAGGAATGTAGCAGATCTTATCCTCAAGATCCAATATATGTTTGCGATTATTGTTTTGGTCCCCTCGAAGTAATTTATGACTACTCAACAGTAGATAATATCTCAAGAGAATCTATAACAGATGGTCCTGATAATTTATGGAGATATGATTTTCTTTTACCTGCGTCAAGAAAAAATGCTGTAAATATTGGTGCAGGGATGACACCACTTTTAAAAGCAGAAAATTTAGGTCGAGAATTAGGCCTTGATAATTTATGGATAAAAAATGACTCTGCAAACCCAACACATTCATTTAAAGATAGAGTAGTTTCAGTAGCTACTACAAAGGCTGTAGAATTTGAATTTGATACTATCGCCTGTGCTTCAACTGGAAATTTAGCTGGAGCTACTGCTGCTCATGGTGCTAAAGCAGGATTAAATACTATCGTTTTTGTTCCTAAAAATCTAGAAGAAGGAAAAATATTCGGTGCAGCGATTTTTGGTTCTGTAATAAAAGTTAATGGTAATTATGATGATGTAAATCGTTTATGTTCTGAATTAGGGGATGATAGAAGATGGGCATTTGTAAATATTAACATGAGACCATATTATTCTGAAGGAAGCAAAACTCTAGCTTACGAAATAATAGAACAATTAAATTGGTCTTTACCAGACAATATTATTGTGCCTGTAGCATCAGGTTCTCTTTATACTAAAGTCTGGAAAGGTTTAAATGAGTTTCAAAAACTTGGTTTAGTAGAAACAAAGAATACTCGTATGCATATCGCTCAACCTTTTGGTTGCTCCCCTGTCTCTACAGCATTTATAAATGGAGAAAGTCATCCTAAACCTGTTGTTCCAGATACTGTAGCTAAATCCTTAGCAATAGGTAATCCTGCTGATGGATATTATTCAGTTAGAATTGCCAATGATTCTTCAGGATCTGCTTCTATAGTACCAGAAGACCAAGTAGCGGAAGGAATTAAATTATTAGCAGAAACTGAAGGTATATTTACCGAAACCGCCGGTGGAGTTGTCATTTCAGCATTAAAAAATTTAACTAAAACAAAATCGATAAATAAAAATGAAAAAACTGTTGTTCTTATTACAGGTACGGGATTGAAAACTATTGAAGCCGTACGTGATTCGATTACAATGGATACTATAGAACCCAATATCAATTCTTTTGATGATATTGTTACAAAAAAATAGAGTATATGAGTAAAGTAAGAGTAAAATTATTTTTTTCAGGTCCAAGTATAAAAAGACCTTTAGTATATGAATTAGGTCATAAATTTGATTTGATAACAAATATTCGTAGAGCTGAAATAACAGACACTGGAGGTTGGGTAGTTTTAGAATTAGATGCAGAAAAAAGTGAAATCAAAAAATCAATTGAATGGGCTGAAAATGAAGGTGTAATAGTCACCTTAATTGAAGGAGATTTCATTGAGGGATAAAAATTAAAATATAAAGGATTATATTATGGCAATTAGTGTAAAAATACCTACTCCACTTAGGAAATTAACAGATGGGAACTCTACTGTTAGTGTATCAGGTTCAAATATAACAAATATTATTTCTGACTTAGAAAATAAGTACCCAGGTATAAAAGATAGAATTTGTGAAGAAAATGGTGAAATAAGACCATTCGTCAATATTTTTGTAAATGGTGAAGATATTAGATACCTAGAAGGGCTTAATTCGAAATTATCAGAAGATGATGAAGTTAGTATTGTTCCTGCAGTAGCTGGTGGAATTTAGTTGTTTTTATAATAATCTAATATAGCGTTTGTTATCACAGAATCATCTATATCAGATTTTATAACTACATTTCCTATATCTTTTAATAAAATCCATTTAACTTTCCCCTCTGATGTTTTCTTGTCAATTTTGGTTGCTTTAATTATTTCTTGTGGATCATCAATATCGTGGTAGATAGGTAAATTAAATTTTTGAAGAATTTTTTGTTGTCTATCTATAATTCTACTATCCAATATCCCTATTTTTTCAGCAATTTTTGCTGCTATCATCATCCCTATTGAAACAGATTCACCATGAAGATATTTTTTATATTCTGTGATTTTTTCTAAAGCATGCCCTATTGTATGGCCATAATTAAGTATTATTCTATTACCTTTTTCGAATTCATCTTCTGAGATAACACTAGTTTTTATCTCCACACTTTTTTTTATTATTTCTATAAGTTGATTAGATTGATTAGAAAATAATTCTATTTCTCTCAATAATTTTTTATCTTGTATTAATCCATGTTTGATTATTTCGGCCCATCCTGAATTATATTCTCTTTCAGGTAATGAAGATAAAAAACTTAAATCTTGAAATACTAATTTAGGGTGATAAAAAGATCCAATTAAATTTTTACCTTCTGTTAAATTAACACCTACTTTACCTCCTATTGAAGCATCTACCATAGAAGCTAGGGTTGTTGGTATTTGTACATATGGTATTCCCCTTAGCCAAGTAGAGGCAACAAATCCTACCAAATCACCAGTAACTCCACCACCAATACTTATAATAAGATTATTTCTTTCTACTAGTAATTTAGATAACCATTTATAAATATAATTAACTGTATCTAAATTTTTATTAGCTTCAGAAAAATCAACAGTTAATGCGTTGGTTTTATATCCATTTCTTTCAAGAATTTCACTAATATTTAGTACTTGCATAGGGAATAAAACTTTATCTGCAATAATAAAAATATTTTTAGTATTAGTAAAATTCTTAATTTCTGATGGAATTTTTTCTAGGATACTATTACCTACTACTATTCTATAATTACCTTGGCTAGATTTTACTTCTGCTGCTAGGTCTGTATTATCCATGAATTTTTTTCCATTCATTCCAATTAACAGATATATTAAGTGCTATATCATTTGGTGTTTTATTCGATGTATCTAAGGTAAGTTGAGCAAATTTATAAATTTTTTTTCTTTCTTCCATCATTTTTTTTATAGATTCTAAACTAGATTTTTTCCCTAATAAAGGTCTGATAATATTCCCGTCTTTTTTTACTCTAAATAAAATATCATTTGCAGAAGCAGTTAGGTTTACAACAAATCCAGATTTTAACATTATATCTCTGTTTTCAATTTTTATAGGAACACCACCTCCTGTGGAAACTATATATCCCTTAAGAGAACATATTTCTGTAAGTATTTCTGATTCAATATTCCTAAAATATCCTTCGCCTTTATTAGCGAAAATTTGATCTATATTACGACCATCTTTTTCTGTAATTTCTTCATCCATTTCTATATGAGGTAATTTTATGATCTGAGATAAAATTTTACCAACCGTAGATTTACCTGTTCCAGATAAACCTATTAGGTATATATTATGTTTGGTCATTATTTTTGCGAGTTCCCAAATTTCTTATGGGAGTTAATGAAACCATCAAAATTTCGTTTTATTTCAGAAATATGGTCTCCGCCAAATTTTTCTAAAAATGCCTTCGTGAGAACAAGTATTAACATAGCTTCTCCTATAGGGCAAGCTCTTGAGGTTTGACATATATCACTTCTGTTATATGGAGCTTGGAATATTTCTCCAGTATTTATATCAACTGAAGGCAATGGTGAAGTCATTGTTGCGATTGGTTTGATAGCCACATTTATTACAATAGGTTGACCATTTGTCATACCTCCTTCTATCCCACCTGCATGATTTGTAAGATGTTTGAAATTTTTCTGGTTATTAATATCTGGAACTATAACATCATGTACATCATGGCCTTTTTTATGAGAATTACTAAAACCATTACCAATTTCAACACCTTTTACTGCATTAATACTCATCATCGCTTGTGCTATTTGGCCATCAATTTTTCTATCCCATTGAATATGGCTACCTAAACCTACTGGTATATTAGAAGCTACTATCTGTATAATACCACCAATAGTTGTTCTGTTTTTTTTGGCTAGATCGATAGCATTTTTATATTTAGTTTCTAAATTTTTATTTGATGCCCTTACTTCGGAATTTTCTACAAAGTTCCAATCAACTTTGGAATAAATAGTTTGATCCATAACATCACCATTACTTAAAACTCTAGAATTAACTACTACGCCTAATTCTTTAAGAAATATTCTTCCTAATGAAGCAGCAGCAACTCTTGCAGCTGTTTCTCTTGCTGAAGCACGCTCTAATACGTTTCTAACATCGTGATGCATATATTTTAAAGCCCCAGGAAAATCAGCATGACCAGGAACTATTTTCGTTTGTTTTTTTATATCTATTTGATCATTTACAGGTTTATGAGACATAGCTTCAGCCCAATTTTTAAAATCACTATTTTCTACCCATAAAGAAATAGGAGAACCTAGGGATAATCCATGCCGTACTCCAGATTTGATCTCAGCTGAGTCATTCTCTATTTTCATTCTGCCACCAGAACCGTACCCAACTTGTCTTCTTCTCATTTGTAATTTTATGTCTTCATCATTAATTTTCAATCCAGAAGGTAATCCTTCCACAATAACAGAGAGACCTTGACCATGTGATTCACCCGCTGTAAGAAATCTAAATTGAGTCATCTTTATGCTTTCCGAAATGCTTCAAACATTAATTCAACTGGTGCATCTAAACCTGTAGCTTTTTCGAAACCTTCAATACCTTGGTATATGAGCATACTTATACCATTTCCAGTTTTTCCACCAGATTTTTTAATTTCTTTTAGAAAAGGAGTTTCTACTGGGGCATAAACAATATCATAACCAACTATATTTTCTTTTATAGATGATGAATAAATAGGAGATAAATCAGGGGCAGGACCTCCTGTCATACCCATAGATGAGGTATTGACTAAAAGATCAGATTTTTTAGCAACAATTTCTATCTCTGATGGTTCAAAGTTTATAACATTAATATTAGTATTATCATTTGAAAAATCTTTTTGTATTTTTTGTGCATTTGACTTAGTTCTATTGGCAATGGTTATGTCTTTAATTCCAGATGATATTAATCCATAAATTATAGCTCTAGAAGCGCCACCTGCTCCAAAAATTAAAGCATTTTTTGAATTTGGATCAAAGTCAGTCTGATCTTTTAATGATCTAATAAAACCTGTGCAATCTGTATTATGGCCAGTCAGAGTACCTTCATCGTTGAAAATCCAATTAACAGCACCAACTTTTTTTGCTGTATCAGTAAGAATATCAACATGATCCATAATATTTAATTTATGAGGTAGTGTTATACATGAAGCTATGAAATCACTAGTCCTAAAATGTTTTACAATATCAGGTAATTCTTCATGTTTAACATCCCATGCAGTAAATGTTTCATTAATATTATGATGGTTTAAGGCTACTTGTTGGAATATGGGGGATTTGGAATGCCCAATTGGATGTCCTATTATTCCTATATTCTCTTTATATTTCAATTTTTATTTCCTTCATTTTGTAATAAAAATGATTCAAGAATAACCGCCGCACTCACGGCATCAATAGAATTTTTATTATCTTTAAAATTTCGTTTGTTATCTTGAATTATTCTATTGGCTTGTACGGTTGTCAATCTCTCATCTAAGAATTTGACTTCACAGTCATATATTTTTTTCATTATCTTTGTAATTTTTTTTATATATATAGACATTTTACTAGGACTTCCATTCATATTTATTGGTAGACCTATTACAATATTTCTTGAATTTATTTCTTTTGCTATGTTAATAATAAGATTGGCATCATCTATAATATTTTTTTTGGAATAAACTGTTTTCATAGGATATGCTATTATTCCATTTGAATCAGATTTAGCTAATCCTATTCTTGTATTCCCAAAATCAACAGCTAAATATATCATTTATTTTCAGTTAGTGAGAATTTGACAGCATCTAGGACATTATCTAAGGCTATATCTAGCTGTTTAATATCTTTTCCACCTGCTTGAGCATTATGGGCACTTCCACCACCACCACCATCCATTATATTTGCTAAATAATTTGCAATTACCCCAGAATTAATACCCTGATCAATTGAAGATTTGTCTGCCATTACAATTATTGAAGGTTTAGAATTTATTTCTCCTCCAATTACTACAACAATATTTTTTTTATTAGATTTTATTTTATCCGCAATATTTCTTAAATTTTCTAAGGTAGTATTTTTTTCACGAACTGTTTGAATTTCTATAGATTTATTACCTATATTAATAAATTTCGATTTGATGTTTTTTTCATTTTGATTAAATTGTGCATCTAGAAGATTTTTATGTAATTTTTCGATTTCTTTTTTATCGTTTTGATTTCTTTTATAAAAGTCTTGAATTTTTGAATAAATATTTTCAGGTGTTGTTTTAAATTGGTCAGATAAATCTTTTACAATATTTAAATATTTCCTGGTAATTTCTTCAGCTTTTATACCAGTTACAGCCTCAATCCTTCTTACACCTGTTCCTATCCCTATTTCAGATGTAATAATAAAACTACCTATTCCTCCTGTAGATTTCATATGGGTACCTCCACAAAGTTCATAACTCCATGGAGCTTCGATTTTTATTGTTCTGACATCATTTTCATAAGTATCTCCGAAGAATGCTAGAGCACCCTCTGATACTGCTTTATTATATGATGTCCAATGAACTTCAACGGGGATATTATTGCGTATTTTTTCAGACACCATAGATTCTACTTTTTGGATATCTTGATTAGATAAAGCTTTAATATTAGTAAAATCAAATCTCAATCTATCTGGTTCAACTAATGATCCAGATTGTTTTACATGAGGACCTATAATTTCTCTTAAGGCTGCGTGTAGTAAATGAGTAGCTGTATGATTACGCATAATTTTTTCTCTTCTGTTGTTATCAACTACAGCTTTAACTTTATCTCCTACCCTTACGATACCTTCAGTAATTTTTCCATTATGTATATTGATATGCCCTATTGGAGCGATAGTATCATTTATCTCAACTATAAAATCTTTCCCAAATAACTTTCCTGAATCACCTATTTGGCCTCCTCTTTCAGCATAAAATGGAGTTTCATTAAGAATTATTTTTATATCTTCTGTAATTTTAGAAGATTGAACTATTTTTCCATCTAAAAATATAGCTTTGATCGTAGTAGATATTTCGGTATTTTCATAACCTTTAAACGGGGTATCTATATTGTTTAAGTGTTTATATAATTCATCTAATCCACTAATCCCAGAATTTGTTTTATGAGAATTTCTACTTCTTTGTTTTTGATTTTCCATTTCTGTATTAAATGAATCTATATCAAGTGACATACCATTATTTTTTATGGATTCAATTGTTAATTCAGGGGGAAATCCATAAGTGTCATACAGAAGGAAAGCTTCTTTACCTGAAAGTACTTTAGACCATATATTTTTATTTTTAGAGCTTTTAGGTAAAACAGATTCTGCAATTTTTTCACCCAAAATAAAAGCATCGTCTACATTTTTTTGATTCTTTTTATGACTGTTATCTAAATTGTTTTTTCTAAAACTCAACATTCCTTGTAAAACAGAAGATCCAAAATTAAGAGTTTTAGTAAATGTACTCTCTTCTTTTTCAAGAATTTCGATAATAAATGATTCTTTATCTTTAAGTTCAGGATATGCATCTTTCATTACTTCTATAACAGTGGGGACAAAACTTGATAAGGGATATTTAGTTATGCCTATTTCTTCTCCAAATAACATACCTCTTCTAATGAGTCTTCTAAGTACATATCCTCTTCCTGAATTTTCAGGTATTACACCGTCATTTATTAAAAAAGATGCTGATCTTGTATGTTCAGCAACTACCCTAATAGCTTGATTGTTTTCTGAAGAGAATTTACTTACTTTTTCTATATGTTTTATTATTGGAGTAAAAAGATCAGTTTCGTATATATTTTTAACATTTTGTAATATTACTAATGTTCTTTCTAGTCCCATTCCAGTATCAATATTTTTCTTGGGTAAAGGGATATCTACATTGTTGATATCCCTATTAAATTGGGTGAAAACTAAATTATATAGTTCTATAAACTCTTTTGAATTATTTGGTCCCCATTCAGAGGTATGGTCTCTGTTTGTTATCTTTGGTAAGTTATCTAAAGATCCAGTGAAGTAATTTATTTCAGAACTTGGACCACATGGTCCTTCTTCCCCTGCTGGCCCCCACCAATTATCCTCATCTCCAAATCTATATATTTTTTCAATAGGAATGCCTAAATCAAGCCAAATTGATTCTGCTTCATCATCTGATTCATAAACAGTAAAATATAGTCTTTCTATGTCAAAATGTAAATGATTAAGCATTAAATCAAGAGCCATTTTACATGCTTCTTTTTTAAAGTAATTCCCAAAACTGAAATTTCCAAGCATTTCGAATAGTGTTAAGTGAGTATCATCTCCAACTTCTTCTATGTCTGTTGTTCTAAAACATTTTTGTGAAGTAGTAATTCTAGGATGTGGAGGTTTTAATTGTCCGGAAAAATAAGATTTAAATTGAGCCATTCCAGAATTAGTGAGTAATAAAGTAGGATCATTTGCTGGAATTAATGATGAGGAAGGTAGTATCAAATGATCTTGACTCTTAAAATAATTGAGAAAAACATTTCTAAGTTCGTTGGAGTTAGTTGGTTTCGTGCTCAAATTTTATTCCTATAAAATATTTTTATAAAACTAATAATAAAAAAAATTACTAAATATATAAATATTTCTACTCAGATTCTCCAAATTGTCTACTTATATTTTGCTGCATATTTGATAAAGCAATCTCAGATAGCATCTGTTCTCTCATCTCTGGTGTAATTCCTTGAGGTGTGATTTTTTTATCACTTGATGTTTTAGTATCCTTAAGTTCTTTGATACGTTTTTGATCCCAGTAAAGAGGTACTTGAGCTTCTCCCCAATATATTGTGGTGTGAGGAAATGGTATTTCGATACCTTCTTTATCAAATCTATTTTTTATTCTTCTACGTAGTTCTCCAGTTATTTCCCATTGATTCATTGGTTTACATTCACCCATCATTTTAATTGTTATCTGTGAATCATCAAATGAATTTAATCTTAATACTCGAGGTGGAGATAAAATCATTAATCCGTAATGAGGGTCATTAGAAAGTTCATTACCTATTTCATTTAAAACATTAAAAACATCATCAATATTTTCTTTGTATGCTACACCTACATCTAAATTGATTCTAGACCAATGTTTAGTTCTGTTAGTTGCAACAGTAATTTCCCCGTTAGGAATTACATGAACATCTCCATCCCAATCTCTAAGTACAGTTCTTCTTAAATTTATATCTTCTACCATTCCAGAAACACCAACTATATTTACAATATCCCCAGTTCTATATTGATTTTCTGCAATTATCATTACTCCGGCTATTAAATCTCTAACCATGTGCTG
>CAZBHC010000008.1:0-8394 GCA_964491775.1 uncultured Dehalococcoidales bacterium
AATCATGTTTGCATCGTCATCTAGCCATCCTAGAGTTTCGTATGCAGACATTCTGAATTTCTGGTTACCACAACCAGGAATACATCCTTGCGGATCTCCAACAGGTACACCTACGGTATTCATAGCTATAGAAAGTGTTCCACTAGGACCACTAGATGGGGCAGGAGCATCAACTTTAGATTTTTCTACTACCTTTTCTTTTTCTACTGCTACTTCTTTTACAACAACCTTTTCAACTTCTTTCTCCACGATCTTTTCAACTTCTTGAATTACTTCTTTTTCTACTACTACAGTTTCAACTACTATTTCTTGAACTACTTCAGTTTCGCCACTACATGCAACTGAGAATGCTGCGACGATTAGAATTCCAAGAGTAATTATCCTGTAGGGATTAAGAATACTCAATCTTATACCTCACTATAGTGTGTGTAATATTACGTACAAAACCATTTTTGCACAGAACAATTTTCTAAAATAAATATATATATGTCAATACAACTTCAAGCATTCAAAATGATTAATAACCGTGTAAGTAACCGTGTAAGGTATTACGAATTTCGTAAATCTTCAGATATTATTGAATCTGATACACGTTCTCCGATTACTATTGTTGTGGCGTTAGTATTTGCTCGGATACAATCAGGCATTATAGATGCATCAGCTATTCGAATATTTTCTAGATTATGAATTTTTCCATCTTGATCAACGACTGACATGTTATCTTCTATTGGCCCCATTTTACATGTACCTGATACATGATGGCTTGTTCTGGAAATTTTAGTTATCCAGTTATTAAGAAGGTCGTCATTATTTAAAATTTTTCTATTTGGAGTGATTAATTCAGTAACAATTTCATCTTTTAGATGTTTTGATTCTCCCATTCTAACTGCCATTCTGGTAGCTTCCCTCATTCTTTTTAGATCAAACTCATCATTCATAAAATTATAATTTAGATCTGGTTGGATTTGAGGGTTGGAAGATTTGAGATTTATATTTCCTGAACCCATTGCTAAATAAAGTGCACAAACTATTCCGAACCCATTACTACCTGAAGATGAATCAAGATAAATACCACTTTCAGGAGCATGTCCTACTGGATGCATAAACATGTCATTTCGTAGTTTTGATCCTGAAGCTGTGTACCTTATGCCCACTTGAATACGAGTACTTAAGGTATTTTGGACTAAATTCTTATTTGTTTTCCAAAATACTTGTATTTGTGGATGATCTCTTAAATTTTCTCCTACACCCGGAAGATCATTTATTACTTCTATTCCATGAGGTTTTAATTTATCCTGACTTCCAATTCCAGATAGCATTAGAATATGGGGTGTTTCAATTGCACCAGCACATAAAATAACCTCATCACAAAATATTTCATATATTTTAGGTTGAATTTTTGGAGGAAATTCAGAGGTTGAATTTTTATAAGTTAAAGGTGCAGGGGACTCAATTTCTACACCTATAGCTTTGGTTCCTTCGAAAATAATTTTTCTTACTAAACAATTTGCTTTAATAGTTAAGTTCATTCTATGACGAACTTTACTTAAATACCCAAAATTCGTACTCCATCTTATTCCATCTGGGTTGTTAAAAGGCATTGGGCCAACGCCTGTTGAATTAGGATCATTAGCATCATCAGAATTAGGTTGTCCGATTGATAATGATGCTTTATAAAAAGCTAATTGAACTTTTTCCCACTCTGATTTATCCCATCTCCTAACGGATATAGGACCTTCAGAATTATGAAAATCTCCAGAAAAATCTAAATCATTTTCAATTTTTTGGAAGAAAGGCATAGTCTGGGTCGCATTCCATCTATCGTTTCCCATTTTGGCCCAATCATCAAAATCTTCTGGTAGACCCCGTAAAAATATTTGAGCATTAACTGAACTAGATCCTCCTATAACTCTACCCCGAGGAATTAACATATCATCAGTTTCTTTTGATGCTCTTCCTATATAGTTCCAACTGAATTTACTATTTTCTCCGAATGTTCGCGCCCATAAATTTTCATCTATTCCATAACCATATTTTATTTCATTTGGAGTAGAATCGAATTCAGGAAAATCTGGTCCAGCTTCAAGTAGTAAAACTTCACAATCTTCATTTTCTGACAATCTCGATGCCAGTACAGAACCACCGGATCCTGAACCTACAATTATTTTGTTAAATTTTTTCATTCATTGATACTATCAAAATAAATTAAAATTTAACAATTTATTTATTTTAAATTAATAAAACTTATAATTCATTTTGTAACATTAAAGTTGATATAGAGATAAGGAATACTAATGTTTAATCTTTTTGATAAAAATCGACCTTTTGCATACCTAATAACAGCTGCGGCATTTATGTCTTTTTTGATTTCTGTTTTTTTATGGTTTTTTAATGATTCTCAAATGGAAGCAATCTTTGTAGGTATATGGGTACCTTCAATTTTGGCTTTGGGTACATTTATTCAGGTATCTAATAAAAATGATAAGTAGTGCAACTATAGTTACTGGTGGTTTTTTTGTCGCTCTAATTTTAGTTGCGGGTGCAATATTCAGTCATTATCAGTTGAAAAAAGATTTAGAAAAAACTAAAAAAAATTAATTTATATGCAAACTTTTTTGCCTTATTCGGATTTTAAGAAATCCGCAAGATGTCTTGATTACAGGAGATTAGGTAAGCAAAGAGTTGAAGCTTATCAGTTATATAGAATAGTATCTGGTTTGCGCACGATTGGGGGTTGGATTAATCATCCAGCTACAATAATGTGGAGCGGATATCCAGATGCATTGGCACTTTATCAAAATGTTATGATTGATGAATGGGTTGATAGGGGATACCAAAATAATATGAAATATCTTCCTATTAATGAAATAACATTTCCTTGGTGGTTAGGAAAAGAAGATTTACATTCTTCTCATCGTTCAAATCTTTTAAAGAAAGACCCTTTATTTTACGGAAGATACAATTGGAAAGAGTCAAGGGATTTAAATTATGTATGGTATCAAGGCAAATAGATACCTTAAATTACTAAGGGAATGGTGTGCAGTAAATAATTACAAGCAAAAGCAATATTAATCTATAATTCATCCTCATGACAAAATAGTATAGATATAAACAATTTTTTATTAAATAACCCTTTTAATCATGTTTTTATGAATTATTACACGCTTCCTGATATTAAATACTTTAATTAAAACTGATAATTTCTATTATAGATTTTAGTATTATTTGTCGCTAAATTTTTTTTCAATAAATTCTATTTTATCTTCTGCTTCTTCTTGGGTTATTTTACCTTGGTTAAGTAATTTGAGAATATTTTTCTTCATATCTGAGATATTTTTATATTTGTTATCAATATTTTTGTTAATACTCATATATTTAAATTTTGCTTGTTTAGGAGTTATTTCTCCGTTTTTTAAAGCTTTTTCAATCTCAGTTTTTAGGTGAGTTTTATGACCAGGAACATACTTCGCTGATTTTTCTTTGATCATTTCTGATTTTGTTTTTTTTATAGCATCTTCTAATTCAGATTTATCTATTTTAAGTAATTTAGAAAGTTTAGAAAGAAAAATATCTTTATTATAGTTTTTTGTAGATGGTTCTTCTGCAAATATTTTATCTGGAGAGTGTGACGTAAATGAAACGTAAATTCCTAAAATAAGAAAAGTTATAAAAGATATGTAAATTAAATTTCTCTTCTTCATAAATATATCCCCATATTTTTTTATACAAATTAATATATCAAAATTTCGATAAAATAACACTATTGTAATAATTTTCTATCCAATCTAGAATATTTTAAATTTTTATAATTTTGGAGTTACTTTATGTCTTATATTCTTAGTAGTTGGTTTTATGTAATTATATCTATATTTATTGGAGTAGGAGCTGGGGTTCAACTTACGATGATTGCTGCAATTTCTCGACAAAAGGGGTCTTTAGAGGCTGTATTTACTTCAATGGTAGCTACTGGAATGATTATTATATCTTTTCTTATCGGGAAATCATTTTTCAATAATGATGTAGGATTACCTCAACCTTTTGAAAAACCAATAATTTTGAGCATAATTTTAATAATATTAATAATAACTTTGTTTCTAATTATGAGAGAAATTCAATGGTATTATGCTTTGACAGGACTATTATCAGTACCTCTTTTAGTAGGATCGGGTTTAATAGGACCTAAGATTGGACTTGGCATTTATATTTCAGCAACAATTGTCGGATCACTTTTAGGTTCTCTAATCGTCGATCATTTAGGAGCATTTGGAGGGTTACAAATACCTATTTCCCTTCAGAGGGTTATTGGAGCCATTTTACTAATTTTAGGTGTTATATTAATTAGAGGTTTGGGTAAGTAAAATTAGTTATATATCTGTTTTATCAATTGGATTAGTTGTCATTACTTAATTTTTAACATAACATAATTTTAAAATTTTTTAAATTATGTAAGGAAACATTATGAAAGACGAAAATCGTCGTTCACTGGTAGTTATACAACTTTCTGGTGGAAATGATGCAATGAATACTATAGTCCCTTACAATGATGGGATTTACCATGATTCTAGGGCTGCTATTCACTTAACAGAAGACGAAGTTATTGATATTGATGGCTCCTTAGGGTTTCATCCTGAAATGGGAGCTATAAAAAATTTGTGGGATCAAGGTAAGGTATCTGTGATTAATGGTGTTGGTTATCCTACACCTAATCGTTCACATTTCAGATCTATGGATATTTGGCATACAGCTGAGTCAGAAAGTATCGCTCCAGATGGGTGGTTAGGGAGAACTCTTAGAGAAATGGACCCCGATCATAAGAATGTCGTAACCGGCGTAAATTTTGGAAGGGGATTACCTCGATCTTTGCATTGTAAAGGAGTGCCAGTAGCATCTGTAGGAGATTTAGAAACTTATGGTCTAATGAGTGATATTCAAGGATCTGAAAATAGAGATTTTGCGCTTAGTTTTTTCTCCAGACTTTATGGTCCTCATCAAGGGCGAGATGTGATTTTAGAAGCTTTAGGTGAAAATGGGATTAATGCTATGATAGGAGCAGATATACTTTCTTCAGCAAATTCTGAATATTCTTCTTCTGTTGAATATGATGATAATCCTATTTCAAATAATTTAAAAGATATTGCTAAAGTAATTTTTTCTGATGTTGGTACAAAAATTTATTATGCTCAGCATGGAAGTTTTGACACTCATGCAGGAGAATTAATTAATCATGCAAAATTATGGAAAGATTTATCTATTGCTTTAGGGGATTTTTTTGATGATCTGAAAGAACATAATAGAGAAGAAGATGTAACAGTATTACTCTTTTCAGAATTTGGCAGAAGAATAGAAGATAATGGATCTGGGACTGATCATGGTTCTGGTGGAAACGCATTTTTACTTGGAGGTTCTCTTAAAGGTGGATTTTATGGAGAACAACCATCCTTAGAATTATCTGACCAAGTTGAAGGTGACATGAAATACAATAATGATTTTAGATCTATATATGCAACGTTATTGGATCAATGGTTGGGAGTAGATCCTATGCCTGTACTTGGTTCAAATTATGAACAACATGATTTTTTTAAGAAAGGATAAATTTTATGTCTGATAAAGATACTTTTTTAATGGCACATTTGATGAGAAGAGCTGGTTTTGGAGCTAGTTTAGGTGAATTACAAGAACTAGTGAAAATTGGTTATGATGAAACCGTAGATCGATTGTTAGATGATGAACCTAATATTCCTGTTTCAGAATATATGATTCGAAGATATCAACCTGATTATGGTGCTAGTTTAGGGAGTACTACAAATGGTGCAAATTGGATGTACAGAATGATATGGAGCGATTATCCACTTAGGGAAAAGGTTGCTTTATTTTGGCATGGTATTTTTGCAACTGGTTATGCCAAATTAGCGAATGGTAAAGTTCTTCATGATCAGATAAAGATGTTATTGAAGAATGGAATGGGAAATTATCAGAATTTATTAGTTGAGTTATCTAAGGATCCAGCTATGATTATATGGTTGGATAATTGTGAAAGTCATAAAGGTTCTATCAATGAGAACTATGGTAGAGAATTGTTGGAATTATTTTCAATGGGGACAGGTAATTATACTGAAGAAGATATAAAAGAGGCCTCCAGGGCTTTTACTGGTTGGACAATCGCAAACACTGATTATATGACTCTTAAATGCCAAAGGGATTCTGTTTGGCCGTATGGTCGTCTTTCTATGCATTTTGAATATGATCCAGACGATCACGATGAAGGACAAAAAACTTTTCTAGGGCAAACTGGTAACTATAATGGAGAAGATATAATAAAAATTATTTGTGAACAAGAGGCTACAGCTAGATTTATTTCTAGGCATATGTACAGTTTTTTTGTTGCAGATGAAGCTCCAGTTCCGGAATGGCCATATAAAGAACCTAACAATCCTGAAGCGATAGAACAACTTTCTAAAGTATATTTTGAATCAGGATATAACATAAAAGAAATGCTCAGATATTTGTTTAAGTCTGATTTTTTCAAAACAGAAGAAGTATGGAATAAGAGAGTTAAGAGTCCAGTCGAGCTTGTAGTAGGGACACTTAGGTTGACTAAGGAATTTAATCGTCCAGATAGAGAACAGTATTTTACAAGCTTAAACACTCAATATATGGGACAGTGGCTAATGAGTCCACCCTCTGTTGAGGGCTGGCATTGGGGAGTTGAATGGCTAGATTCAGGAACTCTTGTAGAAAGGGTAAACTTTTCTTCTTCGAATTTAGGGGATCAAAAAAATTCAGGTGTTGTTAAATTAATAGAAAATATTAAATCTTCATTAGATTTTCCGCTAGAATCTGAACAATTAGTCGATAAGTCACTAGAGCAACTAGGGGCTTTAACAACTTCTAATAATACTAGATCTATTCTTATAGATTATGCAGATTCAAATTTAGATTCTAGAGATAATGTTTCTAATGAAACTATTGCTGAATTATTGAAATTTGTTGGTGCTATGCCAGAATATCAGCGTGCATAAAATGACTACAAAAACTAATAAAATCGAATATAAAAATACTATGGGACTTGCAGCTATGCAAGGTAGAGGATTTTATTATCCTTTTGATCTTGCATTTGATAATTCTGAGAAATTTTATGTTTTAGGTAGAGGGCATGATGGTGATCCAAGAGGTTGTAGAATTGTTGTCATGGATATGAATGAGGAATACTATGGTACTTTTGGTTCTCATGGAACTGAAAATGGGCAATTTGTTTGGCCTTCGTCTATAGCGGTTAATTCAAGAGATAATTTATATATTTCAGATGAAGCAAGTAATAAGATTACAATAATGTCCAAAGAAGGCGAATTTATTTCTAGATTTGGAGAATTTGGTACAGAAGATGGTCAATTTGATGGCCCTACAGGCTTAGTATTTGATGATGAAGATAATCTGTATATAGTTGATCATAGAAATGGAAGAATACAGGTATTTAATAATGACGGTAAATTTATACGTAAATTTTCTTCAACAGGAAATTCTGAAGGCGAATTAAATTTACCATGGGGAATATCTTTGGATTCGAGTAATAATATTTATATTGCTGATTGGGGTAATCATAGAATACAAAAATTTTCTAGAGAAGGTACTTTTATTAACACTATTGGATCATATGGAGTAAGTGATAATAATCTAAATCATCCTTCAGGAGTGGCTGTAGATTTTGCAGGAAATATTTTTGTAACTGACTGGGGAAATCATAGATTAAAGGCATTTGATTCAGCTGGGAATTTAATATTTTCATCTAGAGGTCAAGCAACATTATCAAAATGGGCTCATGATTTTTTGAATACTAATGTGGAAGAAAAAAATGCTCGTTCTAAATCAAAATTAGTTTTTGAATTAGATTGATTTAAGGAAGACACACATGAAGAATCATCTCATGTAGAAAAATATTTTTGGTCTCCGACTTCAGTTACACATCGAAATGGAGAAATAGTTGTTGTAGATAGTAATCGCCATCGTATGCAAGTATTTACTAGTAACTTTGAATAAGAATTTATTTCACCTAATTTGAGATAAGATCTTCAGCATCTTTTTTTTAATGGAATTCCTTATTTCTCTAATTTCTTTCTAATTATCGAATAAATAGATATATATGAGTAATTTATGTCAAATGAATCATGGATAGCAATTACAATAGCATTTGTTTTAGGAGCAATGAGTCCTGGACCATCATTATCCATTGTCCTAAGAAATACTTTAGTCAAAGGTAAAACTAATGGTATTTTAACTGGTTTAGGTCATGGATTGGGATTTGGCTTATTTTCTTTAATAGTTTTGATAAGTTTTTCGACTTTACTAAAGTATTTTCCTAAGACTGAAATATTTTTAAGATATGCAGGTGTATTATTA